>NZ_CP037951.1:3235000-3535000 GCF_004358445.1 Parashewanella tropica | reverse complement strand
ACCAAAGCTGCTTTTTGTCCATGCTGTTCATATATGCTAATACCCTTCATTCAACACATACACTCAGGGGGGGCGATAAAGTTAGGTTCAACCCACCCGACGACAATGTTTTGCATTCGAAGAATGAAGTAACGAATGCAAAACGCTAAATTAGGGCAAGCCCTAATCACACTTGCAACAAAGAACCAATATCATGGAAAACCCCATGCCATCGGCTTTATACGAATTTAGTCAAAAAATGTTAGGGTTCAAGTTTTTTGTCACAGTTTAATGTTAATTTTTGCACCAGTGCGCAATTTTTGAAAATACGAACTCATTATTAGGCGAGATTATTACAACCGTCTTACAGGCTAATTGACGGTGAGAACAATTTTCCCCGAGTGTGTTTTAGAAGCCATAAGTTGGTGGGCTTGCTCTGCTTCTGACAGTTCAAATGTTTGATAAATATGAGGATGACAGAGCCCTTGCTTTAAAAGAGGAAGCACATGTTGTTTTAACTCTGTTGCAATATTGGCTTTTGTTTCATCGGATTGAGGCCGTAGAGTTGAACCCGTCCAAATGATACGTTTGCTCATTAAACGAAAGACATCAACTTGAGCCTTAATGCCGCGTTGCAGGGCTACAGTAACCATTCGACCATCATGTTGAAGCAGTTTGAGGTTTAAATTAACAAAGTCTCCGGCTGCCATATCAAATACGACTGATACACCTTGATGATTTGTGGCTTCCATAATGGCTTGATGAAGGGACGGTGATGAATATTCAAATGCATGATCAGCCCCTAATGCTAAACAATGCGTGCATTTGTCTTGGCTACCTGCCGTTGCAATAACCTTTGCCCCAAAAGCTTTAGCTAACTGGATTGCACAATTCCCCAAACCGCCTGAAGCACCGTGGATGAGTACAGTATCTGACGGCTTAAGCTTAGCCCGTTGAAACAGGTTACCCCACACGGTAAATAGGGTTTCAGGCAAAGCGGCACCTTGGATCATAGATATCGAATTAGGTAATGCTAAACAGTGGTCTTGATGGGCAATCGCATATTCAGCATAACCACCGCCTGCCACTAAAGCACATATCTCATCGCCAATTTGCCATTGGGTGACCTCATTGCCAACGGCGCATATTTTTCCTGCGACCTCTAATCCTAAGATGGGTGATGCATCGTCTGGTGGCGGATAAATTCCTTGTCTTTGTGCTAAATCTGGCCCATTAACGCCCGCGGCTGCAACTTTGATTAACACTTGATTAGGTGCTATGTGAGGTAGCGGGGATTGAGTGAGCGATAGAGGTGTGTCTTTACAATTAGTCACACCAATATGCTTGTAAGTAATAGGGATTGAAGTCATGTGTCACCAATAACGATTTAGGTACAAAGTAAAAATGTAATTTTTGTTAAAAAGATGTTCAGGTTTTAACCGCTTAGCTGGGATGTCATAAATAACCCTAAAGCTTTTATTGATATTTTCGATAAAATGATAGGGCTAAAACCTCCATCAAAATAAGAAGCTCATACTGAGAGACATTATATGAAGAGTAAGATTTTCCTTCTACTGGGTGCGTTATTGATTTCAGTAAAAGTGGTTGCACAACCGACTGATGCATTTAAACGACCAGATCATATCCCTTTTCCTGCATCGAATCCTTACAGTGCACCTAAAGCAGCATTAGGAAAAATGCTGTTTTTTGATCCAAGGTTAAGCCGCAATAGAAACCTAACTTGCGCAAGTTGTCATAACCCAAGTTTTGGTTGGGAAGATGCAACCGCTAGAGCCGTTGGTAGCCAAAATACTCAACTTGGCCGTCACTCTCCAACGATTATTAATGCCGCTTGGGGAGCATCGTTTTTTTGGGATGGTCGAGCACAGGATTTAGAAGCTCAAGCTCAAGGCCCCATCGAAGCTGCGGTTGAGATGAATATTACTTTGCCTGAAGTGGTCGCAAGACTAAAAAAAGTGAAAGGATACCAAGAATTATTTCGTGAAGTATTTGGGCAATCCGGTATTTCTGAGCAGAACATTTTAAAAGCCATTGCTACCTTTGAGCGAACCATTGTTTCGGGGGAGGCTCCTTTCGATCGATGGGTCGAGGGAGATGAAAGTGCTATTAGCTCAAATGCAAAACGTGGTTTTGAATTGTTTACGGGCAAAGCCCGCTGTGTTTCTTGCCATACAGGATGGAATTTTACCGATAACCAATTTCACGATATTGGAACCAGTTTTTCCGATGAAGGGCGGTTTGTTATTACCAACAATCCAGTGAATAAGTATGCCTTTAAAACACCAAGCCTGAGAAACATCAGTCAGCGTGCGCCATATATGCATGATGGTTCAATGAATGACTTAAATACGGTCATTCGCCATTACGTAAAAAAGACTCCGTCTCGTCCTAGCTTGTCACCGTTAATGAAATCGGCTGAATTGTCAGATTTAGAAATTGAACAATTAGTGGCGTTTTTAAAAACACTTACTGGTGAAGATAAAGTCATTACTTTGCCGTTGCTCCCATATTAATTAGATAACTGAATATGAAAATTAAACAAAAAATATTGCTGAGTTTTGGTGGGTTAATACTCTTATTCAGCTTGCTCAGTCTATTTTTGCTCAAGCAATTAAACGAGCAGGGGCAACAAACAGTTTTTGCTTTCAATCAGCCGTTAAAAGCGGTAGATAGTAGCCGAGCAGCATGGGAAACCTTTTTAGAAATGGAAGCTTATGCTGCTCAAGTGTTAGCCATGACTCAACCTAAAGCTGAGCATGAAGTGAAAACGCACTTTGAATCACTCAAGCAACGTTTTGAACAGCAAGTGACTCAAGCTTCGAACAACAGCTTAACGACTGATATCCATCATCAGTCTCAGGCAATAAAACAATCCGCTGATATTTGGTTTACTGGTATGGAAACGCATTTACAGGCCAGTAATCAAACACAACTGATTGATATTCGTGTATTAGATCGTCAAATGCATCTGGTTGAAAATCAGTTAACGACCTTAATCGAAGATACGTTGAAAGAGTCATCAAAGATGGCGGCTGAGGTTGAGCAACGTATTGATTTCCAGCTTGTAAAAATGAGCACTCTGATGATTATTATCGCTGTGATAGCGATAGCTTGGGCTTTATGGGTTACTCATAATATTTTAACGCCCATCAGAGCATTATCTTCTGCGGTTGTGGAGTTAACTCGTGGAGATGGTGATTTGACTCGAAGACTCGACGCGTCAAGAAAAGACGAAATTGGGCAGTTATCGGCTGAATTTAATGGTTTTATCGAAAAAATACAAAATGCGGTTAAAAACATTGCAGAGTCAGTGTCTGTAATGGAGCGCCAGCTTTGTGAATTTAAAGTCATTAGTGAGCAAACTGAACAAGGAACGTCAAAACAGAAGCTTGAAATTAATCAGATCAGTAAATCGATAGATACGGTTGCTTGTTCTATGATCACCATTGGTGAAAACGTGTCTGTCGCTACCGATCAGGCTGGAAATATTCTTGCTGGTACCAGAAATAGCACTGAACTATTGAAACAAGCCACGACCGCGCTTAAAGAGTTAAACCAAAATGTCGATGAAACCGCAGAAGTGATCCACTCTCTCAGTGACTCAGGCAAAGCCATCGGAAGCGTGCTTGAGGTGATTGAAAATATTGCTGAGCAAACTAACTTACTGGCCTTAAATGCCGCGATTGAAGCCGCTAGAGCAGGAGAAGCGGGCCGAGGTTTTTCTGTGGTTGCCGATGAAGTGCGCTCTTTAGCCATGAAAACCCAAGAGTCGATTACCGATATTCATCAAACCATTGTAAAAATCCAGCAACGAGCGGAACAAGCAAGAAGCATGATGGAAGTAGGACAAGCTGGCACTCGTCAATGTTTGACGAACAATGAGGTGCTGTCTCACTCGCTACAAGATGTATTAGGAAGTGTTGAAAGTATTCAGCAAACGAGTGACAGCATTTGTCAGCAAAGTAAACATCAAATTGAAGTGTCTGATAGTGTTTCTACCAATTTATGTAACATCGTTGTGATTGCCGAACAAACGGCGCAGGGCAGTGAAACACTTAAAACATCGGGTGAAAAAGCGGTGCAAACCATGAAAGACGTGGAGCGAGCGATTCAGCAGTTCAAGCTTTCTTAACTTATATTTGCTTAACCAAGCCTGTGTAAAAATAGGAATTATGCACATGGATGTCATTTACAGGTATAATCGCCGCTTGGTTCGCAGACTAAAGGATAAGAATTTCAAATGCAGTACAAGGTTGAGTTAACTGGCAAGCCATCGCTTTTATCTCTATATCGCAAAATCTTTTTCGTTAAAAAACCTGGGTGGGACGGTAAAGCTTTACCTTCAATCCTCGTTACTCAAAAGAACGTTAAAGTTTCTCACCGTCGTGCAGAACGCTACTCTGAAGTCTGTGGCTTTGAGTTTGATGGTCGAATTTTACCGCCAACATATTTGCATATTGTTATGTTTCGTCTGCATGCAACCTTGTTTACCCATAAAGCAATCACGTTTCCTTTGTTAGGGATGATTCACCTTCAAAATCAGATCACCCACTATCGTCATGTAACCATTGATGAGTCTATAGACTGTAGCTGCGAGCTCGTTGAAAGTGAAGTTACGGATAAAGGCATCGAATTTGTCTTCTATTCAAAAGCCGTTGTATCAGGTGAATTAGTCTGGGAATCTCGCTCAACTTACCTATACCGCAATGAAGAAAAGCGCCGCTCACGTCCTCCAAGAGCCAATAATATTGCTTGGGAAAATGCCATATCTACTGAAATCGATGAAGATCTTGGACGTCGATATGCAAAAGCATCAGGCGATTATAACTTGATCCATTTATATCCGTTTTTATCGAAACGTTTTGGTTTTGATAAAGTGCTTGTACATGGTATGTGGTCGAAGGCTTATTGCTTATCTCAATTGATGCCAAAACTTGAAAGCTCAGCTTTTAGTATTGATGTTGCTTTTAAATTACCCGTATTTATGCCGGGAACGATTACCTTTAACTATGAAACCCAAGAAAATGGCTTGAGTTTTGAAATGAGAGATAAAAAAGGTAAACGGCCACATCTTACAGGTGAGTTGATCTATTTAAATTAACTTTTTGTGGATAAAGTTTAACCACTGAGTTTGATAGAGTTTGCTACCCTAGTTATAGACCTGCACTTCGTCTAACGAACTCTATGCGGGGATCTAGGAGAAGCAAACATGTCTTTTGAGTCCAACAAACCTTTAAGAATTTTAGTCGTAGATGATCATTCCCTCATTTACGACGGGCTCAGTAGTTGTTTGGCTCCTTACCCTGATATGCAGTTAGTTGGCTTTGTCGAAGATGGACTTTCCGTATATCAAGAATGTCTGTCTTTACAGCCCGATCTTGTCTTTATGGATTTCAGATTGCCAAAAATGAATGGCATTGAAGTTGTCAGACAGCTCAAAAACCGTTGGCCAGAAATTCTGATTATTATGCTCACGGCTGTTGCTGAAGAAAAAACAGCACGAGAAGCATTAGATATTGGGGCCAACGGATATTTGTTAAAAAATAGTCCTAAATCCACACTATTTGCTGCCATTAAAACCGTGATCAGAGGAAAAACCTTTATTGATCCCAGCCTAGATGAGCAGCAAATTCATGCCTTTGATACAGAAACCCACGACCTTCCAACATTGACTCATAGAGAAAAACAGGTGTTAGGCTTAATTTGCGAAGGTTTGAGAAATCGGGATATGGCTGAGGCTCTAGTGATCAGCTTGAAAACAGTTGAAAGCCATCGGACTAATTTAATGCGCAAACTCAACGCCCATAATGTCGCAGAATTGATCTCATGGGCGGATAGATTAGGTTTGAGGTAAGTTGCTCATTCAACAGCTTTGATCAGTTGATTGAGCTGCTTGAGTTGAGGAAGGCTTAAACTGTTTTGTTGTTCAAGAATGAGTTCTAACTCAGATACTTCACGTTCAATCTCTTTTAATGCCGCCAATCCAGAAGTGCCCTTGAGCGTGTGAAGCCAATGGCTAACCAGTTGCCAATTTTTACTTTCAATGGAAGTCTTCAGTGATAACAACATCTCAGTAAGCTGACTGTATAGCTTTTGATTTAAATCGCTTTGCAATACGTCAATCAACGGTGTGTCTGCTTCTGAATTTATCGTGGGTTGAACGTCTCTTTCGAGCTGAAATTCGGCCGCTAATTCAAGTGCTTTATTTAAGCTTCGCAATGAGATGGGTTTGACTAAATAATGATTAATGC
This sequence comes from Parashewanella tropica, assembly GCF_004358445.1. NCBI lineage: Bacteria > Pseudomonadati > Pseudomonadota > Gammaproteobacteria > Alteromonadales > Shewanellaceae > Parashewanella > Parashewanella tropica. The sequence goes on along the minus strand of NZ_CP037951.1, from coordinate 3,528,749 downwards.
CAGTGGCAGTGAGTTGCTCATCAGAAAAGGATTCGGCATTAGCGGTCAGTGCGAAAATTGGACAGGCATTATCGAGAATTTGTTCATCGCTACGCCACATTGCTGTCGCTTGATAGCCATCAATATCAGGCATACGAATGTCCATCAAAATTAAATCAAAAATGTGCTTACGTCCCATCGCTATAGCCATATTAGCGCCTGAAGCCGTATAGCTTGATTGACCCAGCTCAAGCAGCATTTGAGACATAATCTCACGATTAATATCGACATCGTCAACCACTAACACTTTTAATTTCCACGGCAATAGTGGCGGCAGAGTACTTTGAGCAAAGTGTGGCACATCGTGCTGAATTTCACGGCAATACTGTAAGAGTTTATCTGGTAAATATTGCAGCTCAGGAGCCGATAATTGATTTTCCTCTGGAGGTGTAGGGTTTGCTCCCCACGCTTTGAGTTGAGGATGTAAATGATTGGGGGCAGGAATAAAACTGTTTTGTAATAGAATACTCGATTCAGGGGCCTCCACTGGGATCTTTAGAGAAAACGAAGCGCCATGCTCAATGCGACTTTTAGCAATAATATCGCCTCCCATTAATCGAGCCAGTTTTCTCGCAATGGGTAGTCCTAACCCTGAGCCAATCTTATGGTGATGGCCTTGGACATAAGGTTCAAAAATGGTGCTGAGTTCACTGTCTTTAATACCATTGCCGGAATCTTTTACACGGTATTTTATTTGCTGTTTGAAATAAGTGATGCTTAAGGAAATGTAGCCGCTATCGGTAAACTTAATGGCATTACCTAATAGATTGATTAAGATTTGTCGAACTCTTTCTGGATCGAATTTGGCAAACTCAGGCACTGTTTTATTTACCGTCACAACGAGAACAATACCTTTACTTTGGGCTTGTGAAGCAATGCTGGACATTGCTTCGTCAACGATTTTAAGCGTTGAATATCGATAAGGTTTAAGCTCAATTTCTTGGGCTTCAATCCGAGAAAAGTCGAGTAAATTATTGACTAAGGACAATAAGGAATAGCCGCAATCAATAGCGGTTCGAATTAATTTGGTTTGTCGAGGTGAAGTGTGACTGCTGAGTAATAGTTCTTGCACACCTAAAATTCCATTTAGAGGAGTGCGGATTTCATGGCTGATACTGGTTAAGTGTTCCGTTTTACGTTGATTGGCAAGCTCAGCTTTTTTCGATGCCGCCAATAAATCATGAGTACGTTCCTCTACCAAAAATTCGAGTTCCTGCTGGTGGCGTTGAACGTTATCTAAAAGCTCATTGTACGCTTCGGCTATTTCTGAAAACTCTTCACCATAGTGAGTGGGTAAATGTCGCTTTAGAGCAGGGGTCTTCCTATCACGAATAATGTCTACATATCTGGCTAAAGGGCGTTTCAGAAGAACATAAAATAGCAGTATTAAAAGCAAGGTCATTATGAAAAGTAAACCTAAGGCTTTTGGAAGCTTATTCAAAAAAAACATTTTTGCTGCTGTATTCCCTTCTTGTTTAGGAAAATAACTGATTAGGCCCCAATCACTTTGGTTAAGTTTTGAAATTAAATAAAGGGTATTTGTACGATGATTTTTTATTATCTGGTTTGAAGTTTCTGAAAGTTGAAGCTGTTTGAGTAGCCATTGTTTTAAAGGTGTAGGGACAGAAGGAATAAGTTTCTGATTAGGAGACAATAAAAGAACATGCTGCCTCTCAAGTTGATGCTTCAGTTTAGCCATAATAGGAGCGATATCGACTGTTACTCCGTAAGTGGATTTTGATTTTGGATTGAAGATACTAGCCAAAAGCAAAGTCGACTTTGAGTTATTAACACCTTGCCATTTTACAGAATTACTCGGTGTAGATGAGTTTTGCCTAAACTGCTTTATTAAAGATTGTTGCTGTAATTCTGATAATGGAATACGACTCAAGATCTCAATGGTTCTCGGGGTTTTGATTAGTAAGGTGTTGTAGTACTTCGAGACGTTTTTTTGAAAGAAACGCTTGTGATTCGCAAAGGAAGAAGGGGGGGGGCACCAATTATGTAGTGATACACATTGGCCGTTATTTTTCCTTTATAGCTGATATGTGGAATAGTATCAGCGTATTCTTGAAGATCCCTTTTTACTCTTTGTAAAAATCCATTGACCACTTCGGTATTGAGTTTTTGGATCAGTGTATGTTGTTTTAAGGTATTTTTTTCCTGTTGCTGTATCGATTGGTGATAATTTTGGTACTCAACTAAAGACCACCAGAAGCAGCACAAAGTAATTGTGCTAATTGTTAGTGTTGATACCAAAGACAGCTTTTTCATTAATAATTTGATTCATTTGCCGTGTCAAAATAACCATTAGAGCTTAGAACAAATTTGTCGCTCATGTCTTCAAACTGGGATAACCCGTGCGCAAATAATGCAATTGTCCTTCAAGTTTTTAATTTTCACATATACTAAATGAAAGCTGGCTGAATTAATGAGTGTTATTAGCTCAAAGTATTTGGTTATTTGAGGGATTTTCAATTTAGAAAAGTCGGGTTAATACCTGATGGTTCAATGAAATGCTTCTCGATACATTTAATAATGTAATGGGTGTGGTGATGACATGCTACAGCAGTTAATTAAATTGGGGTTATTAAAGTCTCAAGTACCCAGCCCAAAATCAGATCAATGGCAATTATCCGATCGAAAAGCTACGGTGCTCGAACATCAATCCTTGTTGTCGATAGCTCTGGAGCTTAAACCAAGTTATGAAACTCATGAGGAAAGTTTGTGGGTTCATAAAGCCACGTTAGTACTTGCCGCTTTTGATGGTGGTCAAGACAGTAGCTTGCAGTTAGATAATGAAGTGTGGAAGCTTTGGTGCCACTACGATGAGTCATTGGATGACAAAGCGTTAAAAAAAGCCGTGGCAGTGCAGCTTGCAATTGCACAATACCTTGAAAAAGGGTTTAAAAAAACAGTTGAAAAAAAACCGAAATTTGAAATGAGAATGCGAACATGAGAACACTGATAGGATTGTTTTTCTTATGTTTTATGACAGGAGCGATTGCTGCACCGTTGAAGGATATTCAATGGCAAGGGGATCCATTTGTCATGATCAGTCGAGGTACACCTTTAGCCTCAGTGCTTCAGGAGTTTGGTAGTAATTACGGTATTCCTGTAGTGATCAGTGCCAAGATAACCGATCAATTCAATGGTCGAATTCAAAATAAGACTCCTTTGCAAGTGATCACTCAGCTGAGTCGACAATATGGCCTTGTCTGGTACTACAACACGGATGTTCTCTATGTTTACAAAACCAGTGAATTAGAGAATGAAGTGTTACCCTTAAATAATATCTCTACAGCTGATGTGACTCGATATTTAACTAACGCCGGTGTGCTTGATAAAAAAGCGTGTAACATTCGGCCTGCTGCCGATATTGCCAGCGTCCAACTAGTCGGTGTGCCTGTTTGCATCAGTACTGTCAGCAAACTTACTGAAAAACTTGATGCCAGCGCACAGCAAGCAGCAGTCAACCATGAAGAAGTTAAAGTTTATAAACTCAACTATGCTTCTGCCAGTGATTCCAAATACAGTTATCGTACTCAAGATGTCGTTGTTCCTGGCTTAGTTACAGTGCTGCAAGAGATGAGTAAGAATTTAAAAGGCTCTGCAAACACATCTACTGGGCCTACCTTTGCGGCGGACCCTAGGCAAAATGCAATAATAGTTAAAGGCAGTACTCAGGAACAAAAAACCTATTCTTCTATCATCAAGCAGTTAGATGTCAAACCCATCATGATAGAAATTTCCGTATCTATCTTTGACGTTGATGCTTCTAATTTTAATCAACTAGGAGTGGAGTGGTCAGCTTCTGCAAAATTAGGTGGAGGAAGTATCAGCTTTAATTCGGATGGTGGTCCCAGTAGTGCTGGCTCGGCAGGTGGTAGCTTTTCTTCAGTAATAGGAAATACTGGGAGTTTCATGGTAAAGCTAAATGCGTTACAGAGAAACTCAAAAGCTAAAGTGCTATCACGTCCTTCAGTTGTGACTTTAAATAATGTCCAAGCAGTATTAGATAAAAACGTTACCTTTTACACCAAGGTATCCGGCGAAAAAGTGGCGGATTTAAAGTCAGTTACGACAGGTTCATTACTCAGAGTTACACCAAGAATGATCATTGATCATGGTCACAAAGCGGTAAATCTCGTGCTCAATATTCAAGATGGACAACAAGGTGCTGTGGTTGCAGGTAGTGATGGCTTACCTCAGGTGCAAAACTCTGAAATCTCGACTCAAGCAACGTTAAAGTCAGGAGAAAGCTTACTGATTGGGGGATTTGTTCAAGATAAAGACGAAGAGACAAAAAACAAACTACCCTTATTAGGTGACTTACCACTTGTGGGTGGATTGTTTCGGTCAACAGGACATCAACGTCAAAGTGTTATGCGATTATTTTTGATCAAAGCTGAACCTGTAATTCAATGAGTAGAGTATGCCGTCAAAATTCAAAATATTATGGTTAAACGGTCCACTTTCAGGACGACAACTAGTTATTCCTGAAGGTACATTTACTGTTGGGGAAGACGGTGATGTGCTGGCGGTATTGGATAAAGTTAAACTCATTGAATTTAATGTTGGTGAGGAAAAGGTTGAACTTATCACACAAGCGCCAGTTTGGATTGATGGAATAAAGCCAGATGAAGCCATTACTGAAATCCCTTTAGGCTCAGTCATCGAGATTGAAGGCATTGCTTTTATTCTAGGGCTCGGTACTGAAGATATTCAAAAGCAGGACATTCCTAAACGTAAACTTACCAAAAAGCGTGCTTCAAATTTATTATTGATAGGGTTATCAACGTTTTCGGCGATATTAATTTTGGTGTTATTAATCGATCCAGTTGAAGCACCTCAGCATGAAGTTACTCCTCAGGAGTGGGTCTCACAGCGTCTAACATTAAATGAGCTTGATGGCATCAAAGCTATTTGGTCAGACAATGGTGTTGTTACCTTCAATGGTTTTTGTGATGACTCAAGGAAGTTAGCCCAATTTATTGAAGAAGTGAAAAACCATGGCATTTTATTTGTGGAACATGCTGAATGTACTGATCAACTGGTGACGGATGTTAGACAAGTTCTCGGGCAAAGTGGCTTCAAAAATGTCACGGTGACACAAGATCCGACTCCAGGCAGCGTTACCATAACCGGTGCTATTCAAGCCGGAGAAGAATGGGATAAAGCCGTTAAAATGCTTAAGAGCATTTCAGGGTTAATGAGTTGGCATGTAGTGAATCAATCTGGTGTCCAATTGCAAACCTTAATAGATGAGCTTCGCAAACAAAATCTGCTGGCTAATTTGATGTTAACTCAACTGGATGAAGCGATTGTAATCACTGGCGAAGTGGACCGTAAAGTAGAAGAACAGGTGATGAAAGCGGCTCGTTCATTAAAGCCTATCCAACAAAGCGGCACAAAATTAGTATTTCAAAATATCCCTGTTCGCAATGAAGTGAATCGAATTTTAACGTCCGCCATTGTGAGTTTTGGCGGCAGTCGGGATGACCCCTTTATTGAACTTGAAAACGGAGTCAGGCTATCTCAAGGCAGTGAAATCGCCAGTGGATATGTCATCAAGTTTATCGATATTAACGGAATTGATTTAAGTAAGAGTGGGCAAGTGATTCACATACCACTACTGCTATAAGGAGGAATACATGCCGAGAATTACTAAATTAGAAGATAATATTCGAGCTCGAAAATATCCTAAAGAACACTATCAAACTCAACTTGAGGATATGAAGCAGGCTTTATTGAATTCTAAAGAGAAAAATAAGGCGGCACTACTTGAAGCCGTAGATGCAGCAGAAAATGTAGTAAATGTCTTACATAAACGCTTTAAAAAGCGTGTTTCTAAAAAGAAATCAGGTTAAGAGGCATCCTATGAACGATATGTTGCAAGATTTAAAAGCGGTGATGAATGATATTCAACATCGAAAAGAAGCCATTAATCATCAAATTCAAGAGTTCCAATCACTTCAGGCTGAGATTCGTTCTTTGATGCAAAGGGCAAAAACGGATCCAGAGGCCAGAGAAAAATTGATCCGTTTGCAAAAAGCGTTTCCACAAGGGTTTGATCAACAGCAGCAAAAGGTCATGGATAAAGTGAATGAGCTGGGGCAAAACTTTAAAAAGCTCGAGCAACAATTTACAGATATTGGTGATGAAGAAGCGTCTGTACCAATCATTACCAATAATACTGAGGCGACTGAACCGTCAGAATCTGAAGTTGATGAAAAGAGTGATAAGCCCAAGACAAAAAAGAAAAAAGTCAGAAGTTATCTATAATATTAGCAGTAGCGTAAATGCCTAAGGATGGGGTATGGGGACGAATAATATTAGTGGCCTTGGAGGCGCATTAAAAACAAGCTTTGAACAATCAGAGTCGGATCACTTTGATGGTGGAGCCACCCTTAGCGGGGATTCTGTCTTTTCGAATGGTATTAATACCCTTTACAACAACATGAACATGTTTTCTGAACAGGCTAATGACAAATACAAAATGCTCACGGCTAAAGCCAATTTCTCTCGTGATGCACATACGATGTCTAACGAAGTTGATGAACAAATTTCGGATCTCAGTCATCAAGGTAGCGATGCTACCGTTGCTTTACAACCTGATATTTTAGATTTTGCTCGCCAAGCTAACCTTACCGTAGATGGAATGGGCATTGACGATTATATTAAAAAACACGGTGGCAAGCTTAACAATACCCAGTTAACAGCCGTTAAAAACGCCCTTGATACCGCTTCAAATAAAGCTTCAGATTTTGTCTCTCAGCAACAGTTACAACTGCAAAAAATTCTGCAAACTTATAACGTGCTCGTTAGCTTAATCAATAGCATGCAAACTTTACTTTCAGAGATGAATAAAAGTATCGCCCAGAATATTCGCTAATAATATCAACACCAATAACTAAAATCAGGGGTTTACCTGATTATCGCGCTCGTTCAGCTTAATTACACTCAAAGATAAGATAGTTTCAATTGATGAGGAAAGGCTTGTTGCATGAGCGCGATCCAAATACTGCTTTTTAAGCAACCAGGAAAGTTACATCGTGGGGAGGAAGTTCTTGAGATTGAAGCCAATCAACTCATTGTGACTTCTGAAGATGTAAGAGCATCAGCAATCAGTCGTGATTGCTGGTTGAGTGTATTTTGCTATCCGGGAGAATTACACGCTCTCTATAACGAAGTATCAGAGCTGATTGATACAAACAATGAGTTGAAGCACTTCAAGGTAGATGAAATAAAAGTAATTCCTGTATACCAGAATCTAGTTAAAGTGTTTGAGCAGCTCATTTCTAACCGTGAAATGCTAATGAAGTTTGTATTCATTTATTGCCTTAGCATGGACAAAGCTTATTTCTCTATCTTATTCAGATACTTTTTAGCTTATAACGATGAAGTATTGCGTTATATAGAAACTAATTTTATGAGGCCTTGGCCTGTTAATCGCTTTGCTGAAGATTTAAACGTAGATGTGAGGAAACTCAATTTTATCTTTTATAAGAACTATGGCGTCTCGGCCAAAAAGTGGTTGCAAGATAGGAGGCTTAGTTTTGCTAGGCAGCAGTTGTTAGGAACCGACAAAAAAATCGCTGATATTGCTTTAGACAGTGGCTTTAGTAATCACGCACATTTTACCGATGCATTTAAAAAGCGATATTCCTGTTGTCCAACTACACTTAGAAGTAGCGTGAATTAAAGGAGTACTAAATATGGACTTAAGTACGGTAGTCAGTCAGTTGTCTGAAATGTCTGCACAGTCAGCAAAAGACATTCAAGGCAATATGCAATCTGGGGACATTAATGACCCAGATAAAATGCTAAAGGCTCAATTCGCGATCCAACAATATTCCAATTTTGTCGGCTATGAGAGTGCCATCATCAAATCAATTAAAGACATGATCCAAGGCATTATCGCCAAAATTTGATCATTAACAATAGTTAGGAATAACAGTTGATTATGGAAAGTGAACACAAAAAATTGCTGGTAGAAGCCGCACTTGCTGCTGCAAATCATGGCTTAGAAAAAGAGTCTTATGCCATTGTTAAAGTGTTTCCTGATCTGATCGAAGATGAGGAAGATAGGCGCATTTGTACTAGCATTATTTATTTTGCACTAAATGATGTTTCAGGGGCGCTAGAGCAATTACAAGCTTGTAATAGTGATTCTGGCAAAGCTTTATACGTTATTTTCTCAGGTTCAAGGATGAACAACTCAGGTAAAGATGTTGCGTTAAATCAGCAGATTACCACTTTATCTGAGTGATAGGAGGTAAACATGCCTAACTTAGAAACAATAAGACAACTTGCTGAAATCAATAAAAATAAACAGCTTACAAAGGATGAACCAAAAGCTAATCACCAGCTTGCGGCTAAATTTCAAGAATTACTAAATATGGGCTCAGGTGATTTAAAGCAAGCCGCTCAATTAGAAGCGAATGGAAATGACAACGAGCTGATCAATAAATTGGGTAATCCAGATCCACTTCAAGCTAATAAGTTAGGGCACAGCATGTCGCCACTTGCCGCTTTAGAAGGGCAGCGTCACATTACAAAAGCCGTTATTGAGGTTGATTTATTTGCCAAAATAGCGGGTTCATTATCTCAATCCATCAACAAGTTGGCGAGCATGCAATGAGAATTCGATTTTTATTACTTTTACCGCTTATTCTTGTACTCGCTGGATGTAAAGTTGAGCTTTATCGTAATTTATCTCAGGAAGAGGCGAACCAAATGGTGGCCTTGTTGAGGTTGAATGATATTGGTGCTACGACAAAGATTGACGATAAATCGGGTATGGCTACCTTGATGATTGATGAACACAAATTCATCAATGCTGTGGCGTTATTAAGGCAAAATGGTTTACCAAGGCCCAAATATGCCAACATTGAGGATTTATTTCCATCGGGTCAATTGGTTACTTCGCCAGCTCAAGAAGAAGCAAAAATTGCTTTCTTAAAAGAGCAGCAACTGGAACGAACTTTATCCAATATTGAAGGGGTGATCAGTGCCAGAGTTTCAATCGCTGAGCCGACTCAAGAAGACCAATTTCAAACCCAGCAGCAAAAATCAGCTTCGGTTTACATCAAGTATTCTCCACAGGCTAATTTATCGACTCAAGAAAATGAGATTAAAAGTTTGGTTCAAAATGCTGTACCTGGTTTAAGTTACGAACGCATAACTGTGTTCTTGCAAGCGGCCAATTACGGCTATCAGTCTGCTCCACCTCTTAAAGACGAGGATATGTGGTCAGAAGTTGTCTCTGTTATAGAAGAAAATAAAATGCCAGCCGTTATTGGTTTGTCATTGATTTTCTTGCTGAGTCTAGTTGGGGTTATGTGGATACGAAGAAGGTCTTAGCGGCCTGACTGAGAACTTAAGGGTGCGTGATGAGTGAGGATTTTTTTTCATCAACGAGTGACACTGGTTTAGCTTTACGCCAGTGCTTTGAATTAATTTGGCGCCCAATGGCGAACATGCACCCTAGTTGGTGGCAAAAGCTTGGCGTACAAGCGTGGCAAGGAAAATATCAGCCTCACTCAACACTAGGGCATCGTATTGAAACAATGATAGTGAGTCGTGCAGGGTTGATTGATGAGCCCATGCCTACCAAACTCAATGAACAAGATAATTTACTCATACAAAGAAAAGACAAGCTTACTGAATTACTACTGGTGTTAGGTCTTTATAGTTTAAACAGTCCTGATTATTTATCTCTTAAATCCTATCGCGAAGTTTTGCAAACAGTATTAGCGCCAGAGCAAATACAACAAGCATGGGCTCTTTGGCCTCAGCGTCCGACCTCTAAGTTAAAACCCGTGATAAACGATATCGCGGAGAAAGATATCGTAAAAACAGCATTACAAGTTGCCGTCATTCAATTTTCAAAAGAACTTACAGACAGCATTGTATGGAGAGCCCTATTAATGACTTTTCCTGCAACGGATACTGAGCAGTTGTCAAAACCATTAACTGCGCAACTAAAAGCATTAGATAAACAGTCTATAAGCATGTCACGCTGGTTAACTCGATTGGAGCGTCTACTATGAGTGCCTTTATGATCAATGTTGAACCATGTGAAGTATTACGAAGTGAAAGTCGACTCGTCACAGCAGAGTCATTGCAACAGTCTGTTGAATTGCAAGATATGGAAAGGCAAGTGAAAGAGCGTATACAAGACGCGCTTCAACAGGCCCATCAACAACGAGAGCAAGCTAGAGCTGAATCAGAACAGCTGCTAAAACAAGCTGAATTACAAGCACAAGAAAACTTAGAACAGTGGCAGCAACAAGCTCAAGAAAGCGTTATTGCTGAAGTGGTGCAGTGGGTAAAAGATGAAGCTGAGTTTACTGAACAACTATTACACGACTTACAGCCTAAAATTGCTGAGCAGATCCAAAGGGTTATCACTCAATGGGCCGGTGAGCAGGAAAATACAACATTGATAGCGCAAAGGCTGACTCAAGAAGTTGTGGAAAAAGTAGGAGAAGGTGTGTTGACCTTATCAGTGTCCGCGGAAGATGAGCCTAAGTTATCCGAGCTATTAAGTGATACATTCACAATTAAAGTCGATCCTCATTTAGGGGCAGGTTGTGCAGAGCTACACTCAAAAGCCCTAACTGCTCGAATTGATTTAGAGCAGCACTTATCGACCTTATTAGAGGTGTTTATTAGTAAGTCGGCCACTGAACACCATGACGAGCCTAAGGAGGAGCAAGAAGCTCAACCTCAAGAGAGTGAGATTCAAGCTGAATCTTAAATGAAATTTAGGACAACGCCTCTATGAGAATTGATGGTGCTAATACCGTAAACCTAAACACTCAAACTGAAAACCAATCAGTTAACGGTCAAGTGCATCCTGCCCATAATACAGCGGCCTTAGCGGCTGCTGAATTTGCTGAAGTTCAAGCTGAATCCATGCAGGAAGCCATGGATGATATTGGCTTAGGTGCAAGTAATTTTCTAAAAAAACTCTCCAGTAAAAATCAAAAAGACGAAACTCGCTTAAATACTCTCGAAGAGTTAGTCGCTAACTTAGAAGGCGAACAAGCAGAGGGTATGGCGACCTTAGCCAGTGAATTAGCTGCATTAAATGATGGTGATGCCATCTTGGCAAAAGTAGGCCAAATGAAAATGGATGCAGGCAATGTCATGTTATTGCTAGCAACCGTTATCTCATCAGGAGAAATGAGTAATCAAGTAAAAGAAAAGCTAAGGAAAAAGCTTCAAGAATTACTGTCCGAAGAAGGTGCCGAACTGGCCTTGATTGCTGCAATGGAAGGCTTGCCACTGGATCAAGCTGGACTCGAAAGTTTAAAAAGTCTTTACCAGCGTGCAGAGCATGGAGAGGCTGGGTTAGCAAAGTGGTTTAGCCATTTAAAAGATATGCCTGATAGACGTAAAAGGATACGAGTATTACTCAGAGCCTTGTCTAATTCTTTGAATGAGGACAACACTGGCACAGACATGGTGAAAATCGTCACTGTGATCGACGATTTAAGGCGGTTACTGATTTTTATGAGTATTGAAGAGCACTGTAATGTGTTGGCTCGCGCTTTTGAAGTAAAGTCCGCTGATGTGCTGTCAATCAGTTTGGAGTTGATTGAACAATCTTGGGTTTATGCCGAATGGCTGGAAGGCAAAATCAAGCCATTGATATTAGATGAAGAAAGACAGATCAGCTTCCTTAGGCGTTGGCGAGACTTATTACTGCAAATTCCAAATACTTGTTTTCGTGATCCTGAGCAGCAATCACATGTAGCAGATGCCATGATGGATTTGCTGGATAAATGGTGCGATGAAGAATAATGGACGAAATATTTATCATTTTCTCTGAGAAGTCCTAAGCTTATGAAAGTGTTTAATTTCCATACATATAGGCATTGATATTTATCATGGATCTGCGCTCATCCAGAAAGTTGGAAGAATTGTTTCAGTTACTTGAAAAGTGGCCAGTGACCATTGATGAGCAAATGGAATACCACTGGGAGCCTTATGGCGTGATGTTGGAAATGAAAGACGAACGCTTATTGATGACATCATGGCTATTAAACGGTCAAATTATGGACTTAAAACCCTGTTTGGCTCGTTGGCATCCTCAAATATTCATGGGTGTACCGCAGCGGTTGTTTTCAATAAAACAAAAACTGATGATCAGTTGCTTGTGTCCTACAAGCAGCGAAGGGAGAGATTGGTTTCAAATGTTGAAGTTGCAGCAACAATTTTTAGACAGGGTTGGTTACGGAGCTGATTCATGAACATGATCACTAACTGGCTTCATAAAATATCAGGACGCCATGACATTATTTTAGCTGTCATGCTCATGGTGGCGGTATTTATGATGATCATTCCACTGCCTACGCCTTTGGTTGATCTGTTGATTGCCATAAACCTAGCTTTATCTGTCATGCTATTGATGATTGCAATTTACATTCGTGATCCACTTGAATTTTCAGTATTCCCATCAGTGCTATTGGTCACCACCTTATATCGCTTAGCGTTAACTATCAGTACCAGTCGCTTGATCTTACTTCAACACGATGCAGGTGAAATCGTATTTACCTTTGGTAATTTTGTTGTGGGTGGTAATTTGGCCGTAGGTATTATTATCTTTGCCATTATAACCATTGTTCAGTTTATCGTGATCACCAAAGGTTCTGAGCGTGTGGCAGAAGTTTCAGCTCGTTTCTCATTGGATGGCATGCCTGGTAAGCAAATGAGTATTGATGGTGATATGCGTGCAGGAATGATCGACGCAAAAGAAGCCAAAAAGCTCAGAGCAAAAGTACAAAAAGAAAGTCAGCTTTATGGTGCAATGGATGGTGCTATGAAGTTTGTAAAAGGTGATGCGATTGCCAGTATTATCGTTATCTTCACAAACATCATTGGTGGTATTTCCGTTGGTGTACTTCAAAAGGGAATGACGGCATCAGAAGCCGTAAATACATATTCAATACTATCTGTAGGCGATGGGCTTATAGCACAAATTCCCTCTCTACTTATCTCGATTACAGCCGGTTTGATTGTAACTCGAGTGCCAGGTGAATCTAGACAAAATTTAGGTAAAGAAGTCGTTAATCAAATCACTAAGCAGCCATCATCATTACAAATGGCAGGCATAGTCATGATCACTTTTGCAGTGATCCCAGGTTTTCCTTGGTGGGTATTTGGTTCGCTTGGTTTTCTGACCTTTTTTACCACCTGGTGGTTAGGCCGTAAGCAACAAAAACAAAGTGAAGCCGGAGATGAAACGGTGCCGTTTGCAGAAGGGGACGAAGAAGCCTCTGATGATACAAAAATGCAACCTGGTGCTGTACCACTGATGCTTTATCTGGGCTCTGATACTCCACATCAGGGGATGAAAGAAAACTTACATCGTTTACGGTGGGCATTATTTGAAAAATTAGGTGTTCCTTTACCTGAAATTCAGCTGCAAGTGGTCAAAAAAGACATTGAAGGTCAATGTGATATTCATTTATATCAAGAGCCTGTACTTCAAGTTCAGCTTAAGCCTGAAGAAGTCTTACTCGATGTACCATTTACCGACATCGAAGCCAGACAAGAAACCATGGCATTTAATGGACAAAATTTATTTTGGATAAAAGAGCCGCAAATTGCTGAAGCTAAGCAACAAAATTTGACGATTGTTGAAGGTGAAGCGATTCCAACGTGTCTGATCAACAAAGTGGTTGACCGTTATATTGGTGAATTTATTGGTGTACAAGAAACGCGTTTCCTAATGGATGCCATGGAAAATAAATATGGCGAGCTTATTCGAGAGTTACAGCGCTTACTCTCGGTAGGTAAAGTTGCGGAAATTCTTCAACGTTTAGTCGAAGAAGGCATTTCTATTCGCGACCTACGGACCATCTTTGAGACCTTAGTTGAATGGGTTCCTAAAGAAAAAGATGTCATCATGCTTACCGAGTATGTACGAATTGCCTTAAGAAGGCATATAAGACGCAAATTTGCTACTCCTCAAGGCTGGATATCTGCGCTTATGGTTGGTGAAGGCATTGAAAATCTAATTCGAGAATCTATTCGCCAATCCACAGCGGGATCATACTCGGTACTTAATAGTGCTCAAACTCAACTTATCCTTAATGCCATAAAAGATTTATTACCTGATAATCAGCAATGTGCGTTATTGACCTCACTGGATGTTCGTCGTTACCTAAGAAAAATTGTCGAGAGAGATATGTTTAATACCCCTGTATTGTCATACCAAGAGTTAGGTGATGATGTGGAGATTAAGGTATTGGATCACGTTGATCTTGTGGGTGAAGCCCTTGATGAAGCCATGAATGCTTAATGAGAGGTAAGTGATGCAATTACCCAAGAAATCCACTCTAGTCAAAGCCATCGATGATGCGCTGTTTTTTAAGCCATACCAAATTGAAAGCATGGCACCAGCAGTACGTTTTTTTGGGCGAGTACAAGAAGTTGGAGCCACACTCGTACGCTCAACATTGGCAGGAGCACATCAAGGAGACTTGTGTGAGATTGCAGGGCATCTACACGCAGAAGTTATTGCAGTCAAAGAAGACGAAGCCATTTTATCACCATTTGATGCCACCACAGGTTTGCAAACTGATGAACCTGTCGAACTGTTAGGCCATGGTCATCAAATTGCGTTAGGAAATAGTTTACTTGGGCGAGTTGTAGATGGACTTGGTCGCCCTATTGACGAACATGGTGAGATTTCAGCTTCCGAAATTCGAGATAATCAAGGTGCAGCCCCCGATCCTCTTAGTCGCAGCTTGATCAAAGACGTTTTACCTATGGGAGTGAGAGCAATAGACAGCGCATTAGCTTGTGGTGTTGGGCAGCGTATTGGCATTTTTGCCGCCGCAGGGGGCGGTAAATCAACATTACTAGGGATGATAGCCTCAAGCTGCGAAGCCGAAGTCATTGTATTAGCCTTAGTCGGGGAGCGGGGACGTGAAGTACGAGAGTTTATGGAATATAACCTCTCAGCAGAAGCTCGAAAGCGAACGGTAATGGTGGTGTCTACTTCTGATAGGCCGCCACTTGAACGCATGAAAGCGACAATAACGGCTACAACTATTGCCGAATACTTCCGCGATCAAGGTAAAGATGTCCTACTGATGGTGGACTCGCTCACTCGTTTTGCTAGAAGTGCCCGAGAAATTGGTCTTGCCGCAGGTGAGCCCGCAGTTGCCAATGGTTTTCCGCCTAGTGTATTCGTAAAACTTTCATCGCTGGTTGAGCGTGCAGGTCCTGCCAAAGTAGGAAGTATTACTGGCATTTATACTGTGCTAGTAGAAGGGGATGATATGAATGAACCCATCGCAGATGAAGTTCGGTCTTTGCTCGATGGTCATATTGTCTTATCAAGAAAGCTTGCTGGTTCAGGCCACTATCCTGCTATTGATATTAACGCAAGTGTAAGCCGTGTAATGGATCAAATTGTCAGTCCTGAACAGCGCCAAGCCGCGGCCAAAATGCGAGATATGTTGGCTAAATATGAAGAAGTACAGTTACTTATTCGAGTTGGGGAATATGAATCAGGGCAAGATCCTGAAACCGATGAAGCCATTGCATTGCACTCAGGAATCATGAATTTCTTAAAGCAGGATATGAATGAGTACAGTTCTTACGATGAGACTCAAGCTCAGCTAGTCCAAGTGGTATCGCGATAAGGCCATACCATGAAAGATTCGGAACTGAATGGTAAAGATAAAAACACCATAAAACAGATTTTAAAAATACGGGCGCAAAAAGAAAGTAAATTACGACGTAAAATCAGTGATGTTAAGAAGCAAAAACAAGAACTAAAAGAACAACGTCAACAAACAATACGTGAGCGCCATAATCTCATTGAACAAATAAGAAATGGCAGCGTACCTAGTGAATCATTAGGGCATAGTGAACTGTCAGAATTCAAATTGCAGCAGGCAAAGCAATATCAACAAGAGCGAGAGTTGGCAGAAAAGGTGGTCAGTATTCAGCAAGAAATTCATGAAACTGACAACACCATCGAGCAACTTAACCGAGAAGTACTACAGTTAGTAAAGGATCAAGAAAAATTGCAGGCGGTGTGTGATGAGTAACTCCATTAACGTCAATCGTTCTGAGAATGTCCACTCAAGCGAGCATGAAACAAAAGAGAAAAAGGCCGATCCACAGTCGCGTGAAGTACGACACTTTAAGGAATTGTTCAATCCCTTCCGTCATAAACAAGATGAATTTGAGATGGAAAATAAAAATAAGGGGATTACTAAAAGCACAAAGTCGATTTTGAGTCATGATGGCGGCGTGTGTAAATTAGGCGGTGCAGAGGTTTCAAGGCAAGGTGACATGCTGTGCTATCGCTTGTTAAATGGCCCAATGACTGGACTTATTATTCAGGCAAATTATGACAAACGTGGAATACGCTTAAGTTTATTCCCCAAAAATGAGCGTCACGCTAAAGCCATTAAAAATGCTATGCCTAAAATAGTTGAAAATTTGCAAGGTCGGAAGCATCAAGTGCATATACATGTGCATGCGCCCAGAGAATAGAAAAGCTAAATATCATAAACATAGGAACACTGATGGAAAGCAGCGTACTGTTAGAAGTAAGCCGAGCGATAGGTAAAGGCCTTGAAGCGCAAAATTGCCGCTTAGAAATTAAATCTATTGGTGGTGACGGCATGTTTTGGCAGCACCAAAATCTTGCAGAAGGTATTGGTATATGGATCCCTCTCTCTGACTGGAAAAAATCGGTATCTGAATATACTGGGATATCGGTTCTTGACAAATTGCCCGAAGATTTTGTTCCCTGTATGAGTGCTGCTATTTTTGAGGTAGTAGGGCAATGGTTAGTGGAGTCAGTATCGGAAACGCCAAGCAGTTATACTTTGGAGCAGGATGTATATCCAATATTGACCCTTAATGGTATTCGCTGTGTTTTAGTTCGATGGCCAGTTAATGAATGGCAACCTATGGTGTCCCACTGGGCACCATGTATTACGGATTCACCCAGTGTTTCATTGAGTTTGATAGCGGGATATATTCCTCAAACTCAACCTCAACCAGATCTCCCCGAGGTTGGTAATGGTCTTTGGTTGGATTCTGAAACCGACATTGAACAAAGCCAAGCCATTCTTTGGTGGCAACGCCCTCTAGCTAAAGTGCGAATGCAAGATGATCCTGACTCTGAAGAAAAAGTAATGGTGATCGAAGAAGTCCTTACCGAAATTGATTTCCATTACCCTCCCTTATTAGCTGAACTTGCTAGTGTATCATTGAGCCTTGCTGATGTTGGTACTATGGCACAGGGAGATGGCATTCCTGTCAAATTTGTAAATCATGGGCAACTGAGTTTATGCCGTCAAACCGATGCGTCTCACAAAGAAAGCTTTGGAAATATTACTCTACTTAGAAGTCCTGATGGCTTGATTGCAAAGTTAATCTGAGCTTAGGTTTATTTAAAGTGTTGCGGCTGCCGCTTTTATCATTTCACGTATTTGATCCACAATTTGTTTCTCGGTATCGGCTTCATAACCTTTGATACGAGGTGTGTGGATATGGCCTACAGGAATAATATGATCAAATTGCTGCATCAATCGAATCGAACGGTAAGAAATTTCATTCGATAAATAACCACCACCAGAACCTTCAACCGAAGTCTGTTGTTGAAGAGCATGTAAGGATTTTGCTTCATGTTTTCCGCGTTCTAATGTTGTCACCTTATGGTTATCAATCACTTTCCATTTCCCTGAAACGGACTGCATGGCTTTTACTGGTAAAGTAAATTCGACAAATTGAGCACCATTTAGAGTTTGATTTTGTAAACGAGGAGCAAGCGGTTTTTCTTTGGTTGCTCCAGTATAAACATTTAAATTCCCCGGTGCTTTTGCACTGCGATTTAAACCCGGAAATCGCTCTAAATCAAAATGTTCACGCCCCATACTAACGGTAAAAATCATATCGGCTGTTTTATCTCTGAACGCTGGCGTAAAGATAGATTCAATTAACCCTTTATTGAAATCGGCAAAGCGCACTGGGATCATCATGGTTTCTATTTGAGCTTTTTTGCCATTCACTTCAAATTGAAAGCCATCTAAAGCGAGAGCGGTTAATCCAGATGGATTACTCTGAGCGATGTTCTTATCAAGAAAGAAAGGATCAAACCCCGTCAATAAGATTTTTATATCAACACTTTCACCGAAATGGACATCACTTATTCCTCTTGTGGCTGATTCAACGCCATTAAGCAGGACTTTTAGTTGCCAGTCAGGCCATTTAGCTTGCTGTTGATATTGTTTAAGCTGTTTACGCATTATAAGCCGTGACCAATACAAGCTACGGTCATCTTGGTGACCTGAGCGAATATCAGATACAGCCTGTTGCCAGAGTTGCTTAGCTTGCTGCGTGATCTTGTGAGTTAAGATGAGTTGGTTTTTTTCAGATAATACATCTTGAAAAGCATCAAGGTTAGTTTGATAGCGATTTACTACTTCAGCTATCTGCTGATTGGCTTTGGTCAGCCTAGTTTCTTCAACATCAAGTGAAGCAGCATTAATAGAAAAACTGGCTAACGCAGCTAAACTCAATTGCAAATAACGCAGCATGACTGTTCCTTAGTTCATTAAAATTTGTAATGACTCTTGGCTAGAAAAACGTTTAGCGAAGAAGTCTAAAAAAGTACTGATATTGGTTGCCAGTTGCCTACGACTAGAATAGACGCCATAAATTTTAGTGGCTTCAATCGGCCATTCTTGCAAAATGGGAATGAGAGTGCCATTGGCGAGTTCTTTTTTACAGCTGGTATTTGAAATCATCGCAATGCCAAAATCATCCATAGCCAGTTTTTTTACCATAGTCGTGCTGTTCACGCTTACTTTCTTTTGAAAACTAACCATGGTTTTTCGGGAGCCTTTGCCCAATGGCCAGATCGGTACAGAGCGAGAACTGCCCAGCATAATGCCTTTATGATTAGAGAGTTCCGCAGGCGTTGCTGGCGTACCATTGGTTTTTAAATATCCAGGGCCAGCAACTAAAATCGGTTGTCTTTCGAACAAAAGTCGAGCAACGAGGTCTGAAGATTGTAGCGGTCCATATTTAATTGCGATGTCGTAACCTTCTCCGACCAGTCCAACATCGTTGTCTGTAAACTGGATATCTAGGGTGACATTAGGATAAAGTCGCATAAATCCGCTTGCCAAGTTGGCAATCAGTTCCTGACTGAAGGAAACTGGGATGGCAATTCGCAATGAGCCAGAGACATCATTATGGGTGTTTTCGATGGTAGCTTTGGCTGCTTCGATTTCGTGACTGATACTGTCACAATGCTGATAAAACAGCGCCCCAACTTGAGTCAGGCTCAAATTGCGCGTATCTCTTTGTAATAATCGCACTCCAAGTTGCTCTTCGAGTTGAGCAACTTTACGACTAATGGTTGATTTTGGTAGCCCTGTATCTCGGGCGGCTTGTGAGAAACCCTTAGCACGAACTACGGCGGCAAAGAGCATCATCCCATTCAAATCAGGCATGTTTTTACCACTGTCTCAAATTTGGAACAAAGCGTCTAAGTCAGTTTAATGGCAATTTGAGATAGATAAAAGTTATATTTAACCTAATAAAAAAATCAGGTTCTGATGACGGGTGTCACAAATTCAGAAACCTAGAGGCTAGGATAAGCAGAGGATCTTAGGATGACCAGCAACAAACAGCCGGTAACGACGCAAAATCAAGGTGCTGACGTACTTTTTTTAAAGGCTGAGCATTTAGCCAACGACTTTTCACTGTTTCCAAAGCACAGCAAGCAGAGCTTGTCTGATGAAGTGAAAGGGCTGCTTGATGAAGACAGCATTCAGGCGAATTTAAAAAGCCTATCTTTACTGGATGTCGATGGATACGTCAGTAAAGTTATTCAACCGACCCAAGATAAAAACCGCCCAGGCGCTAAGCGCATGATCGCGGATCTCAAAGGTAAAATTGTTACCGAAAAATCAGTAGGGCCTTTTTACAGTGCAGAAGTAGAATTGCATTTTGGTACTCGCACTCGCCGTATTGGTTTTATCGCTCAAGAGCGCACCACGTCAAATGGCGCTTGGATGCCAGAGCACCACTTAGAAGCGTGTAAAGCAATCCGCCACTTCGCAGAGCTGTCGATGCCAATCGTCTATCTGATTGACACTCCTGGAGCGGATGCAGGTGAAGCGGCAAACAGCCAAAATCAAGCACACTCAATCTCTAAAGCGATTGCAGAAAGTGCCAACGTTGACGTACCAACGGTAGGTATTGTTATCGGTGCTGGATACTCTGGTGGTGCGATCCCATTAGCGGCTGCCAACATCCTTCTATCTCTGCGTGATGGTATTTTTAATACCATTCAGCCACAAGGTTTGCAAAGCATTGCTCGTAAATACAACTTGTCTTGGCAAGAATGTGCCAAGTCTGTGGGTGTATCTCCAGAAGAGCTATACAGTCACGGTTGTATTGATGGCATCGTTGATTTCACACCATTCGATAAAGATGAGCGTCAGCACAACTTACGCCGCGCTATTATCAGCTCGATTGAAGCGGTAGAAAAAGCGGCGATTGAATTCGTTCGCGATTCTGATGATTTACGTGAACACTATGACCGTTCATTAAACCGTTTCTTGAATCCATCGGATAGCCTACAGTCGTTAGAGCACAACGCTGAGCTTGAAGTCGCAAGTAACCCAACCATGCACCTTAACTTATTTGGTAGTGCATATCGTTACTTACGTTACCTAACGCTTCGTAGCCGTATTCATTCTATCCCTGGTGGTGAGTATGGTCGCTTGTCAAAAGTGAGCGTACCTGAAGGTGACTTACTGGCGCGTATCCAACAAGAGCAAGATAAAGTTTTCCAAACTTGGTTATCTAGCCCAGATAAAATCGTTTATGACGACGAGTTAAACAAACTTTGGGGAACGTTCACGTCTAAGCGTGAAGAGATCTCTGAAGAGCGTAACATGATCACCCGTTTGATTCTGGGTGAGCCAAAAGAGAACTACAAAAAAGCGCGTAAGGCGTTATTGTTCAACATTGGTTGGTCGCTATACCACCGTTGGAAAGGTAATGCAGCAAACAACTTTAAAGGGTTGATTGCGCACCTAGAAAACTTACCCGCAGACGTAACGCAAAAAGATTGGCCAGAGCTGAATCAGTTAACGGTTCTTGATGTAGTGGTTAATGATGAGCTGCGTGAAGACTTTATCTGGCAATGCTACAACATTCTTATTTTCAACTCTTTGTATGACAATGTTGTAGTTAACCTAGCCTCTATCGCTAAAGAAGCGATGATGGCGAAGAGCTTGTCTCGTGCGTCAGTGGATAACCTACTGCATACGTCTATCGATAAAGCGATTTCGACTCAAGATATTGCCAACGATAAGAGCAAATTCTACAAGTGGCTGAAGTACTTTATGTCTCAGTCTAACCGCGCTGAACTATTGACTCGCGTAGAGTCTTGGAAGAGTGTTGGTTTCCCACAATTGAACGACAGTTTGTTCGTAATTCTAACTTACTTCTTCGAGCGTCTATTGCCTGAATACTTTGACAGTGAAAACGATCAAAGTGCTTATACAGGTGCGATTAACCCAGTGCGTATCGGTCGTCGTAAAGACTTCTGGAACCGCCTAACCATGGGTTATCAAGACTTGCTTATCCAGAAAGTACTTCGTGATGAAAAACGTTCTGGCAAGATGAGCTGGGAAAACATTATTGGTAAGTTCTTCACTCAGTTTGATGAGCTTGATGCCGATAAGATGACCGCAAACCAACTGAACTTCCCAGGTTTCCGTTTATCGATTGAAGATGCATTAGACAAAGGCATTCGCCCTTGTGGTTTGATCACAGGTTTGGCTGACTTTGACAATAATGGTCAAAAGCAACGTGTTGGTGTCGCGGTTTCGAACACAGCATTCCAAGCAGGTGCATTTGATATGGCGAGTGCTGAGAAATTCAGCTCACTATTGATTGAGTGTGCTAAGCGTAAACTTCCTGTTGTGTGCTTTATCAGCTCAGGTGGTATGCAGACAAAAGAAGGTGCTGCGGCACTATTCTCAATGGCTGTAGTAAACGACCGTATTACTCGATTTATCCGTGATAACGAACTTCCTGTGATGATGTTCGGTTACGGTGACTGTACGGGTGGTGCACAGGCAAGTTTCGTAACTCACCCATTAGTGCAAACTTATTACCTATCTGGTACTAACATGCCGTTTGCGGGTCAAATGGTGGTTCCTGCTTACTTACCATCAACCTCAACACTATCGAACTACTTATCTAAAGTACCGGGTGCGATGAACGGTCTAGTAAGTAACCCATTCAGCGATACATTAGATGCGCAGCTAACAAGCATTGACCCATTGATGCCACTGCCTAGCCAAGAGATCAATGACGTTATCTCAAGTGCGTTCTCTACGCTTGTTCCAGAAGTACAAGCAGAAGAAGAAACCATTGAGCAAGACGATCCTCGTGCACTGATGAAGCCAATGGATAAAGTCCTTATCCATGCTCGTGGTTGTACGGCGGTTAAACTTATCCGTAAAGCACACGACAACGATATCAATGTGGTATTGGTGGCGTCAGATCCAGATATGACCGCTGTTCCAGCAGAAATGCTAAAAGAGAACGACAAGCTAGTTTGTATCGGCGGTAATACTTCTGATGAATCATACCTAAACGCGTATTCAGTACTGAAAGTAGCTGAATATGAAAAAGTAGACGCACTACACCCTGGTATTGGTTTCTTATCTGAAAGCCCACAGTTTGCGGCACTTTGTGTAAACAATGGCGTTAACTTTGTTGGTCCAAGCGTATTGTCGATGACGACCATGGGTAACAAGTCGAATGCGATTAAGACTTCACAAGCGCAAAACGTTCCAGTAGTACCTGGATCTCACGGTATTTTGAACAACGCTGAGCAAGCGGTGAACGTGGCTAACGAAATCGGTTACCCAGTGCTGCTTAAAGCCGTACAAGGTGGTGGCGGTAAAGGTATTCAGGTCGTTGAAAAACCAGAAGACATGATCTTCTTGTTCCAAAAGACCTCTACCGAAGCAGCCGCAGCCTTTGGTAACGGTGACTTATACCTAGAGAAATACGTAACCTCACTACGTCACATCGAAGTTCAGCTGTTACGTGATAAGTTCGGTAACACTAAAGTACTGGGTATTCGTGATTGTTCTGTACAGCGTAACAACCAAAAAGTGATTGAAGAGTCTGAGTCAACCATGCTTCCTGCTGAATTGAAGCAGAAAGTGATGGATTATACTCGTGCTCTTGGTGATGCGACGGACTACATGGGCGCAGGTACGGTTGAGTTTATCTATAACCTAGACGCCAACGAAGTGTACTTCATGGAAATGAACACTCGTCTACAGGTAGAGCACCCAGTTACCGAAGCAACCTCTTGCATCGATATCGTAAGCGCGCAGTTTGATGTTGCGGCGGGTAACTCAATTGCAGAACTTGAGCCAAAAGAAGTTGGCTATGCAATGGAACTTCGTATCACGGCTGAAAAAGCGGCGTTAGACAGCGAAGGCGTTCTTCAGTTACTACCAAACCCTGGTATGATCACTGAGTGTAACTTCCCAGAGCGTGACGATATTGAAATCATCTCGATTGCAGCAACCGATAAAGAAGTATCACCATACTACGATAGCTTGATTGCACAGGTGATCATGCGTGGTGAAAGCCGTGAGCAAGTGATTGATCAGTTTATTGAGTACTTAGATCAAGTGGTGATCAAAGGCATCGCAACCAACATTCCATTGTTGAAGCGTATTCTGAAAGACAACACTTTCCGTCAAGGTGTTTACGATACTAATTATCTACCTCGCCTAATGGCTGAGCTTGACATTCCTGCTCTAATCGAAGAAATGGAAGCCGCAGCTGAAACGGCTGGAGTATCAACTGAATCACTACGTGTTGGTGACAGTAATGAGCTGAAAGTACTGTCACAAGGTGCCGGTATCTTCTATACCTCTCCAGCGCCGGGTGAGCCAAACTTTGTCGAAGAAGGTGACATTGTTACTGCCGATCAAACTCTGGCATTAACAGAAGCAATGAAGATGTTCTCGCAAGTGAACTTGGCAAGCTTCAATCGTAAAGATGCTGTGTTGTACCCAGAAGATAAGAAATACCGTATCGAGCGTATTTTGAATACTAACGGTCAGCAAATCTCACAAGGTGACTTGATGTTTGTAGTATCGCCGGTAGAAGAGTAATTCATTACTTATTTACAAGAGAAATCCCCAGCTTAGCCTGGGGATTTTTTTATGAGACAATTTTGGTTAAAACGTCATGAGTCAGTACTTCAGTTTTAAGACAGTTTAATAGTTGAAGAATAAAAGCTTCATCGTATTTGTTTGTTGTGTAAACAGTTTTGTCAGGTACTGGGAATCCAACTCTTGCCGATAAAATATAAGCTAAATGATGCTGATGATGCTTTAGTTTTTCAGCATGATACTCTTTTTCCCGATTTTTCGCTTCATCATCACTGAAAGGCAAGTCAGCTAGCTCGGGAAGCTGCTCAGCTTGTTCAGCTATGAGTCTTGTTAAAGCTGGTGAGGTACTAATCAAGTCAAAAACTTGATCTGATAAAGAACTATAAAAGTAGGCTTCTGTAACCAGTGTTGTTAGTTGTTGGTTCATCCTTTTTAGATCGTTGACTATATGCGGATTTTCAATATTGAAATCTGCAAATTGAAGTTCAATGATTTCGGCTTTGTTGATGTTGCCGTATTGTACATATCTATCATTTTTAGAGAGTTCATCTAAGCTCTTCAATTGCAAGCAAAACTCGCCAAAAAGTTGGGTGAAGTGAGCTTCAGGAACCCCCGTTGGCGCATTTTCTACACACTCTAACATGTATATTAATGACTGTAATTTATCTGTAGTTGAGGGCTGACCCCATAAAAGGCACTGCAAGGTACCTAACTGCGAGTGCAATTCTGATTTGATTGTGGCGAACTCTGGACGTTGGGTAAATTCTCTAATATTCATTTGGGTGGGGTCAAAATGAGTCACTAGAGTTGCACTTTGCAAAGTGTGTGATTGGTTTCCCGTAGCTAGAACTTCTGCTGCCATAGTATTGATTTGCGTGATTTTAGGTGACCATATTATGTTCAGTTAAGGTTCTAATCGAAATGAAATGTAAAAACTAATTAATCTTCATGCGTACAGTAACTTTTAATATTAAAAGGGTTATCTATCGTGATAAAAAGTCTCTCTGCTAGATCCTTGTGGGTAGAGAAAATGAGAAGTGATTGTCGGTTTCAATACAATTAAGCAAATCCCCAAGCAAA
Source organism: Parashewanella tropica (assembly GCF_004358445.1). Classification (NCBI taxonomy): domain Bacteria; kingdom Pseudomonadati; phylum Pseudomonadota; class Gammaproteobacteria; order Alteromonadales; family Shewanellaceae; genus Parashewanella; species Parashewanella tropica. The sequence continues at coordinate 3,503,412 of NZ_CP037951.1, read as the reverse complement.
TGTTGGGGATTTTTTATGGATTTAAACAATCACACCATTAGGAAATACGTTGGTTTTTACACAATTGAGAAGTTGTAGTATTAGAGGATTAAAGTAGACAGGTAGAGTATCTGGTGTCTCAGATTGTGTGAATCCGATTCTATCAGATAATACATAAGCTAAATGATCTTGATGTTGTTTGATCTTTTGATCTTTATGTTCTTGTAATTGCTGACTGTAGTCATCTATTGGGTTAGGTGAAAACTCACTAAAATCAGGCAATTGATCTAAATTGTCTATAATAGCTGCTTGTAAGTCTTCAGACTGGGTCAGCATTCTGAATGCTTTTTCTGATAGTTCCTCAAATTGGTGAGCCTCTAAATTTAAGGTGTTGAGTTGTTGGTTTATTCTTTTTAAGTCATTAGCTAGATGTGGATTATCAATATTAAAATCATCAATTTGTTGCTCTAGTAACTTAAACTTGCTAATTCCATCATGTTCAACAAATGTTCCGTCATTAAAAAGCTGATCAAACTTTGTCATTTCTACACAAAACTCACCAAATAGTGCTGCAAATGTATGGTCTTGAATTTCAGAAGGTGCGTCTTTAACAAGTTGAATTAAACGCTCTAATTTCTCTAATTTTGTTTGATCTAAGCCTCCTTCGGATAATGTGGAACTTAGTGAATTTAAATGAGCAAGTAGCTCACTTCTGATTGTTTTAAATCCAGTGCGTTGAGAAAACTCCTTCACAGTCATTGTATTTGGGTCAAAATAATCTGCGGAAGTCTGGGCTTGCCAATTAATTTGAGGGGGTTGCGGAGCTGCAGTTAAGGAAGCTTCGGTAGCCATAATCGTGACTCATGTGGGTTAAGGAAGCCTCATTATGCGTTGCAGAATTTGCATTCGGAATGAAAGATAAAAACAAATTAATCATCTTGTGTACAGTAACGTACAGATTTTAAAGGTGATTGTATGACTTTATCAGGGTTTCATGTATTTCGAGTAACAAAAAAATCCCCCTTTGACATTTATATAAAAGGGGGAATTGACCGGAGAGTCACTAACTTTTAACCAGACTTGGTTTTTGAGTGGAAATTCTATCTTCGTCATTCCATTTTTGAACGGCGGTAAATAGCGGAATTAATACTGAACTGATCATACCAAGTAGCATAAACATTTCGGCATTTGAAAATGAAAAACTCATGGCGCCAAGTTGTTGGGCGATTAAATAAGCCGTTGCTGGAGCGGTGATTGCGAACAGGAGTTGTAGCCATACAGATTGAGACAACCATTGAAGAAATGGTTTTACACTGATGGCGAAACTGAGCCAAATAGCCCACATCCAGAATGGGATCACAGAACTGTTATGTTCAAAAGCACTGTAATGTCGATATTGGATCACGTCTAAATGCATAAGAATGTTATCGGCCAAGCCACCAACGACAACGATAAATAAGATCAAATTAAGATCTAATATGGATTTGTTTTTAAAAAAGTAGAGTACTGAAAATAGTACGACGAAGGGAACGGCTGCGTTGCCAAACACAACACAAGCTAGCCACAAAATACTGAATATTAATAGGTTGTACAACATAACCACACCTCATCCTTAATTGTGGAGTTATGTATCTTACGCTTTGTGTTGAGCAAAGGATCACTTTGTCCTTTGCTCGGTTTGGCGTTGCCTATTTGGCAAAGCTGTATTGCAAGCTGATGCTGCGTCCGTAATTATCAAACATGGAATGATTGATAAAATCGATTTTATCCAGTGACTTTGACGATACTTTAGTTTCGCCTTTTTTCACGGCAAAGCGTTGGCTACCTGGTGAGTTAATATCAGAAACCCAAATGTCAGTATCAATCCATAGTGGTGATGATGGTTTCCACTCATAGCTGAAGCTGCCAGCGTCACGGTCTAGCTTTTCCATTTTAGGCAATGCTAATACATCTCCTTCGGCATGGGTTTTACCAATAGATAAGGTTTCAACATAAACCGCTTCATTGTTTTTCATGTATTTGATGGTGTAGTTCGCATTATCTTTAATGCCTCCACTAACTGGGTAACCATCGATGACTAAACTTCTTAGCGCGCCCCAAGGTTGTTTCACTTGGCTTGCTGCTAAATGACATCCAGTGATCTCGCCGTCTTTTACTTCTTTATAAATCTTATCAATAACCAGTTTGTCATTAATGCCTTCACCAGTGATTTCGATAGTATCGAAAGTGGAAATATAGTCTTTGATATCCACCAATTTTAAACCGGGCACAAACCAACTCACATTGTCATATTTGGAAGGGATAGCCTTACATTTATTCAAGTTTGGGAAACCATTAACGCCAATCGCTAATGTTGGTGTTTTATCTGTTTCATTAGCCTTAATTGACAACTTAGTCGTCAGAGCAATATTAACTGGTAAGTCTAGTTTTTGCCCCAAGAACTTAATTTTACCTTCAGCATTTTTACTAAACCAAGCTCTAGCACGCCCACCACTAGCAAATTTTGATTTCTGGAAATGCTCAGTGAATGCTACTAAATATTGATCACCAGTCACTTCAAGAAGAGATAAATCTCGGTAGTGTTCAATAGCATCGGTTTCTTCACCAACGATTTCTTCTTTTTGTTGCCAAATTCCTTCAGGTGTCGTCTCACCGTACCACTTAGCATCAGGGTGTAGGTAAGTCTTATATTTTGCTGAGTCTTGCTCAATCAGCATACTTTCGAGAATTTTATCCGCTTTAGCGATGAAGGATGCCGTTTGCGCCACTTCATTTTGCTTTGAGTCGTCCACTAAGGTTTTGTTACCCCAGTTTTCGTTATAGTTGAGAGTGATGCTTAATTGAGTATCCGGCTTATAAGTGACGATAGCTTTATCGGCTAAAAAGGTGATATCCAATAAATCCAGCACTGAATCAAATTCTGTGTAGTTAGCATCAAATTTTGAAGATAAGAAATTAAAGTCGGCATCGACTTTTGCTGCTTTTAAAAGCGTGCTTAATACCGATTTTAACTCTTGCTGCGCTTCATTAACTTTTTCAGCAGTAAAATCAGCTTTGTAATCCTCAAAGTTTGTATAAACGTCAGCTGCCGATTTGGCTGTAATGCGAGATATCACTAACTGTGTTAGTGGTGTAACATTCGCGATGCCATTTTGTTTTTGGTTTTCAAGTAAAAGTGAATAAAGTACATGACTTTTGCCTGCTGCGGCACCAACCACTTTGAGCAGTGCAGGTGCTTTAATTTGCTTCAACGCTTTTTGCTCAAATTTACCTTCTTTAGTTGTTACAAGCTGATATTTTTTTCCGCTGGCATCAATAATTTCTAGCTGTCCTAAAATTGGGGCACCAATAGCCGATGTACCCGTTAGTGCTTCAGCGGCTGGCGGTGGAGTAGGCTTTGACGGTGTTGAAGGCTTGTTGTCACTACCGCAAGCACACAAAAATGAAATGGTGGCGGCAATCATTGTATATTTTAAGATTTGCATAAAAACTCTAACTGGGCGGAAAAGCCGCTCATTATAGGGATCAAGTTTTTCTTGTAATCTGTCGTTTGTATGATTTGTGATCGCGTTAAAAATATTATTAATCGTATATATTTGAGTGTGAGTAAACTTCTAATTTTGAGCTTATTTTCGACTAAAAAGTGAGAAAGTCTCGCTTTTGTCTATAAGACGATAATGACCTCCATGAGCTTTTAAGATGCAATAATTGCTATAAAGAAGAAGTAAGTGCGTGATTACAATTGCGAATGGGTGTGGAAATGTACCTTCTTAATAAAATCAATGGATTTAGCTCAATTTAGACTATGTAATAAAAAAAAGTTTCAGAAAAGTAATTCTGTAAGGTTATGTTTATAAAGGCTTATTTTTGTTGGTGTTATGTGCCTAGCGTTAGAATCGCTAAAATTTGCACTAGCTAATTGCGCCTGTGCCCGTTCCACTTTACAATATGCGCCCTAGGGATCGTGTCGAAATAATTTACCCATTTGCTGCCGTGCATTTTCTGGTGTTGCAAGGCGGAGAGTGCGACGTGTAGTTATTCTACATGAGCGCTCGACAACGCAGCATCAGCTGAAAATGAGCGCAGCCCAAAGGGTTACGCTTAAAATTGACACACTCGGCGTTACTCATCAATCGCTTAGTTTACTAAGCTTCATGATTCGTGCCTTGATTTTGTCAATTTTCAGCAGTAACAAATTGGCAAATTATTTCGAAACGATCCCTTTATTCTGATGTGTGGTGTGTCGGTTATTCGCATACTCCGTCTACTTCTTAACCTAACTAGATTAAAGTTGAATCATGGCTGACTTATCAAAATACAGAAATATTGGTATTTTTGCTCACGTTGATGCGGGTAAAACTACTACCACTGAGCGTATTCTTAAGCTTACCGGTAAAATCCATAAAATCGGTGAGGTTCACGATGGTGAATCTACTACTGACTTCATGGAGCAAGAAGCTGAGCGTGGTATTACCATTCAGTCAGCGGCTGTTACTTGTGAGTGGAACAAGCACCGTCTAAACGTAATTGACACTCCTGGACACGTTGACTTCACTGTTGAAGTATATCGTTCTCTTAAAGTTCTCGATGGTGGTGTTGGTGTATTCTGTGGTTCTGGTGGTGTTGAGCCACAATCAGAAACTAACTGGCGCTATGCGAACGAATCTGAAGTTGCTCGTATCATCTTCGTAAACAAGTTAGACCGTATGGGTGCTGACTTCTTACGTGTTGTTAAGCAAACTAAAGACGTTCTAGCGGCTAACCCATTGGTAATGGTATTGCCAATCGGTATCGAAGACGAATTCAAAGGCGTTGTAGATCTACTTTCTCGTAAAGCTTACGTTTGGGATGAAACTGGACAAGCTGAGAACTACAGCGTTGAAGACATTCCAGCTGACATGGTTGACATGGTTGAAGAATACCGTGAGCAACTGATCGAAACTGCTGTTGAGCAAGATGACGATCTAATGGAAGCTTACATGGAAGGTGAAGAGCCTTCTATCGAAGACATCAAGCGTTGTATCCGTACTGGTACTCGTACTATGGCGTTCTTCCCAACTTACTGTGGTTCTGCGTTCAAGAACAAAGGTATGCAGCTTCTACTTGACGCTGTTGTTGATTACCTACCAGCTCCACAAGAAGTTGATCCACAGCCTCTAACTGACGAAGAAGGTAACGAGACTGGCGAGCACGCTATCGTTGACGCTGATGAGCCTCTAAAAGCACTTGCGTTCAAGATTATGGATGACCGTTTTGGTGCGCTTACTTTCGTACGTATCTACTCTGGTCGTATCAAGAAGGGTGACACCATTCTTAACTCTGCAACAGGTAAAACTGAGCGTGTTGGCCGTATGGTTGAGATGCAAGCAGACGAGCGTAACGAACTAGATTCAGCTCAAGCGGGTGACATTATCGCTATCGTGGGTATGAAGAACGTGCAAACTGGTCACACTCTATGTGATCCTAAGCACCCATGTACTCTTGAAGCTATGGTATTCCCAGAGCCAGTAATCTCTATCGCTGTATCTCCAAAAGATAAAGGTGGTAGTGAGAAAATGGGTATCGCAATCGGTAAAATGGTTGCAGAAGATCCATCTTTCCGCGTTGAAACTGACGAAGATTCAGGTGAAACCATCCTTAAAGGTATGGGTGAACTTCACTTAGATATTAAAGTTGATATCTTGAAGCGTACTTACGGTGTTGACCTAATCGTTGGTGAGCCACAAGTAGCTTACCGTGAGACTATCACTCAAATCGTTGAAGATTCTTACACTCATAAGAAGCAGTCTGGTGGTTCTGGTCAGTTTGGTAAGATCGACTATGTTATCCGTCCAGGTGAGCCAAACTCAGGCTTCACGTTCAGCTCTTCAGTAGTTGGTGGTAACGTACCTAAAGAATTCTGGCCTGCAGTTGAGAAAGGCTTCGAGTCTATGATGGCTACTGGTACCGTTGCTGGTTTCCCTGTACTAGACGTTGAAATGGAACTAACTGATGGTGCATACCACGCAGTTGACTCTTCAGCTATCGCGTTCGAAATCGCTGCTAAAGGTGCATTCCGTCAATCTATGCCAAAAGCTGGCGCACAGCTTCTTGAGCCTGTGATGCACGTTGACGTATTCAGCCCAGAAGACAACGTAGGTGACGTAATCGGTGACCTTAACCGTCGTCGTGGTATGATCAAAGACCAAATGGCAGGCGTAACTGGTGTTCGTATTAAGGCTGACGTACCGCTTTCAGAAATGTTCGGTTACATCGGTTCTCTACGTACAATGACTTCTGGTCGTGGTCAGTTCTCTATGGAGTTCTCACACTACGCTCCATGTCCTGCAAGCGTTGCTGAAAAAGTAATTGCTGACGTTAAAGAAAGAGAAGCAAACAAGTAATTGTAGCTTTTACTCTGTAACGATAAAAACCGCTGATTCTTAATAGATTCAGCGGTTTTTTTATGAATCAAATTTAATCAAAGTCTAATCTAATTCAATTGCTTAGCTACAATACCCCAACTATTATTATCTTAAGGAAGACGGGGGATAATAGTTAGTGGAGTACATATGGTAGACGTAATTAGACCAAGTGACCTTACCCCTGTTAACGATAATTATGATACATCTTCAGATGAGCTTGATTTAAGCAGCTCATCTTGTAGCCGCTCTGCGCGCTTAGCTCGTGCATCATCGTTTGATTACTCTCAAGTAGATTTACCTGATCCAAGTGAACTTTCCAATCAAACTACCACTCCAGCCCCTGTATCAAGGCCAGACTTTAATGATTTACCCTCAACGCTTATTCCTGGTTTTCCAAGTGGTCATGATTCGTCAGAAGATGAACTCGAAGACGGCTTAAGTCTACCTGTGCCACATGATCTTTATAATCGTCTGCACGATCGTAGCTTATCAGACTCCTCTGAGAGTAATGCACCCTCACCTCGTTCTAGCCGCTCTGCCAGTATTGCCAGCACAGCGAGTGATGCATCAGAAGCCAGTGATGCGGCTGCTCCAGATTATGATGATCCAATTGAAGGTGAAGATACCTACTCGACAATAGGCGAAGATGAAATAAGAAGGCTTGACCCAGAGCCTCCCGTCGACCCTGAGGAAGCACGCAGAATTGAAGGGCTGGAAATGCAGGGGAAGTTCATTAAAGCGCAGCGTGATAGGCAAATAGCTGAGTTTCGTCAAGGAATTGCTAAAAAAGAAGTGGGGCATCGCGTTGGCTCATTAGCGTTGAGCGCAGGTCTAACAGCGGTAGCTATACCTGTAACCATATTCAGTGCGGGAATGGCGTCACCCTTATTAGTCATAGCTGTTGGTAATTTGGGGTTAGCGATTATTGACACTTCGTGTGCAAGTTACGATGCTGTAAGTCGTTCTAGAGGAAATGATGGCTTAGTACTGCACGGTGATTCACTTGGCGCTATCATCAATAAAATTCTAACCAAATTAAACATTAAAGATGAACATACCAGATTAAAATATGCCGACAGAATTTCAGCAGCTATCAGAATAGCCTTAGGTGGATTTACTATGTTAGCGGATGGTGAAAAGCCTGACATGGTTAAATTGATGAAGGATGAGAGATTAACGCCATTACAAAAAGATATTGTTGAGCGTTTATTAAGAAATAGAAATTTCGAGCTGGATGAGCAAGAGGAAATAGAAGCTGAACCAGATGGCCCTACTCATGATGAACTGTTGCGACAAAACTTGAGACTCCAGCAGGCACAAATGGATGCTGAGAATGGAAATGATGCAGAGCCTGATGATGTTGACCTAGAACCAAGACTACCTGGAGAGTCTCTTGATGATTGGCATAATCGTTTACTACAAGTGCCTGTCGATGGTGAGGGTAACCTTGAAAGTGACAGTGAAAATGAAGGCGACGATTGGGATGATATTAGTGCACCTCCAAGGGTTGAAGAGGTACAATCCAGTGATGAAGATGATGAAATGCACCAAAGATTAAGAAACCTTAGAAGTTAAGATCACGCCGCCTTTATTTGTTTTACCATCAATTGCAATGACTGATTACCACGGAATTCATTCACATCTAGGGTATACACCAACTCAACGGTTTTAGCCTGCATATCTGGCCAACGTTTCAGATCCACATTAAACGCAATCGCATCAAACATCATGGTGCCACATAAAGATTCCAATACTAACTTTAAGTGTTTTTCCCCAACTAGACGCTGTTGGATAATATGGAATTGCCCATCAAAGCACGGCTCTTCAAATTCTTGCCCCCACGGTCCCGCATAGCGGATCAGATTAGCGGTTTCCATTTCCATTAATTGCAGAGGTAACTCACCATCAGTGAAAATTTCACCAGTAAGTTGTGCTTGAGTAAGACGTTCACTGGTTAATTGTTCAAACAGCTCAGCAAAGCGAGGAAAAGCGTCGGCTTTAAGGGATAAACCGGCAGCCATGGCATGGCCACCAAATTTGATAATGAGATCGGGGGCAAGATTATTAATATCGGCTAACAGATCTCTCATGTGTAAGCCTTTAATAGAGCGTGCAGAGCCTTTAATTTCACCATTTTCAGCTTTAGCAAAGGCTATGACAGGTCGGTGATAACGATCTTTGATCCGTGAGGCCAGAATGCCAATCACCCCTTGATGCCAGTCCTCTTGATAGATGGCAAGTCCACAAGGTAAATCATCATCGTGAAGGCTTAATGAAGCTAACTTTTGCATTGCTTCATGCTGCATACCAGCTTCTAGTTCACGTCGTTCTTGGTTGAGGGAGTCTAGCTCATACGCCATTTGTCTGGCTTTACTCATGTCATCGCACATCAACAACTCTACACCCAAAGACATCTCGTCTAAGCGACCTGCAGCATTGAGTCTTGGTCCTACCGCAAATCCAAAATCACTAGCGACTACTTTACTGGGGTTGCGTTTGGCAATATCCAGTAACGCTGTGATACCGGGGCGGCACTGACCGCTACGTACTCGCCTTAATCCTGCTTCAACTAAAATGCGATTGTTAGCGTCTAAAGGTACGACATCCGCTACTGTACCTAACGCTACGATATCCAATAAGAAGGTGAGATTCGGTGGCGTGATATTTTGCTTTTCAAACCATTGGCGGCGAACTAACTCAGCTTTAATCGCGGTCATCAAATAAAATGCCACACCCACACCCGCAATTGCTTTACTGGCGAACGGACAGTCTGGCTGGTTAGGGTTCACAATGGCAGCAGCTTGAGGTAACTCTTCACCAGCTAGGTGATGATCTGTCACCACCACTGGAATGGCTAGTTCATTCGCATGGGCAATGCCTGATATAGATGAAATACCATTATCGACAGTAAGCAATAACTCAGAGCCTTGTTGATGAGCCAAATCCACGATTTCAGGGCTTAGGCCGTAGCCATAATCAAAGCGATTAGGGATAAGAAAATTGACTTTATAAGCACCCATTGAGCGTAACGCCAACATACATACCGAAGTGGATGTTGCACCGTCGGCATCAAAATCTCCAATGATAGTGATGAGCTTATTGGCTTCAATGGCATCACTGATGATAGCGGCAGCTTTAGGCAAATCTTTTAACGTATCTGGTCGCAGTAGTCCTGCTAAGCCCGTTTGGCATTGTTCCGCCATCACACCACGACGAGCATACAACTGCTTTAACAATGGTGGTAGAGAATTGGGTAGATGTGAATCATCGACATTTGAGCGGCGAACAATGGGTTTTAGCACAGGAGTGATTCTCTTATTATGAATTATGAAACGACACTGAGTGTATCAAAAAAGCCACTGTTTGAGTCAGTGGCTTTAGGGGTTTTAATTAAACTCTATAGAGTGAATTAGTGATGCTCAATGGTTTGTAGCATGCGCTCAGGTGGTTGATAACCTGGGATAAGCGTACCGTCATCTAGAACAACTGCAGGCGTACCATTTACACCAAAGCTTTGCCCAAGTTCATATTGAGCAGCAATGTTGGCGTGACAAGTTTTGTTCGCAACATCTTTACCGGCTTTAGCATCGTCCATCGCTTTTAATGGATCTTTTGCACACCAAATGGATTTCATTTCTTTGGCTACTGATGAATTTTCGCCTGCACGTGGGAAGGCTAAGTAGCGAACAGTGATCCCTAAATCATTGTACTCTTGCATTTGGCTGTGCATGCGACGGCAATAACCACAAGTGATGTCGGTGAATACAGTAATCACATGTTTTTCATTCTTGGCTTTATAAACCAACATGTCTTTTTCAAACTTTTTAAGCTGCTGTACTCGAGGTTTAGCTAACGCTGCTTCAGTCAAATTTTTCATTCGATTATCTAAATCGTACATATTACCGTGAATGACTTTAGAACCATCATTGCTGATATAAAGCACTCCACGATTAGTCATGGCGATATATAAACCATGAACAGGAGAGTCTTGCATTGATAACACTTTTAAATCGAGTGTTCCCTCAACTTTTGCTTTAATGGCATTGTCGTCGGGTAATTGTGGCGATTGAGCTACGGCAAATGCCGAGGTCACCATTAATGCGGTAAATAGTGACATGATACGGGCAAACTTCATTAGGGTTCCTATTGGATTAAGTCTTTCATTTTTTTAGACCGGATTTATGGTCTAAAAGTTACCGTTAAATGGTGGTTAAATCAAATTTATGACTATGCGGTTTTGTATTGGTTCAACCTCTCGGGTGATGCTGTGCATGTAATTCTTGCAATCGCGCCTTAGCTACATGAGTATAAATTTGAGTGGTGGATAAATCACTGTGCCCTAATAAAAGTTGTACGACACGTAAATCAGCACCATGATTCAATAAATGAGTCGCAAAGGCATGACGGAGTGTATGGGGGGATAGCTCAGATTGGATGTTAGCTTTTAAGGCATAGTGTTTAATCCGATGCCAAAAGGCCTGGCGGGTCATTTGTCGGCCTCGTCTTGAGGGAAAAAGCACGTCAGAGCTGGCGGTGTCGACAAGCTCATGACGAACAAGATTAAGATATTGTTCCAGTTGTTCACCAGCGACCTCACCTAGTGGAACTAAACGCTCTTTACCGCCTTTACCGACAATACGGATAACACCTTGGCGTAAACTGACTTGTTCAATCGTTAGTGAAACCAGTTCTGTAACACGTAGCCCTGTGGCATAAAGCAGTTCTAGCATGGCTTTATCTCGAGCTTCAATCACATCATCATCACTTGGGGTTGAAAGCAGTTGCTCGACCTCTTCTTCCGTTAAGCTTTTTGGAATACGTGCGTCCAGTTTGGTTTTGCCGAGTAACGCTGTTGGATCTTTTTGGATCAACTTTTTTTGTAACAGAAACAAATAAAAGCGTCGCATTGAGCTGCGCATTCTCGCTTGGCTATTTTTAGAGGTACCGATTTCGGTGCGGTGGGCTATAAAATCTTGCAGATCAGTAAGCTCTACAGCCTGTAATGATGTTTTTTGTTGTTGCAGAAATTTATCAAGGTGACGTAAGTCGGTTCGATAAGCCGAAAGAGTGTTGTCGCTAAGACCATGAATAGACCATGTCTCATCTAAAAACTGCTCTATGATAGGGTCGGATTGGTAGGAATGTCGGCTTACCATAAGTACATAAATTAACGATGATTACGTCAATTGTACGAACAGGTAAGCCGAGAAACAAGGTTATGCCTTAGCTTCTAGTGATTTATGGCGAGGAATGGCAACGCATGCAATGATGGTAAAGAAGGTTGGAATCACCCATGCCATACCGTCATCAAACAGTGGTAAGAATTTAAGTGCACTCATATCGACGCCTGCCGCTTTTAGTCCATCAATAATTCCAAATACCAATGCCACGCTTAACACTAAGCGATGAGAAAACTCAGGACGAGCAAGCTTAGTGGTCACAAAAGTGATTGCTACCAGTGCAATGGCAACAGGGTAAATGGTGACGAGTACTGGAATGCTGATGGAAATTAACTGGCTTAAACCCACATTAGCCACTAATGCACATATCGCACTGAAGAAAACAACCAATGGGCGATAGCTAAAGGCTGGGATCAACTCTTCAAAAAATTCAGAACAGGCTACAATCAAGCCGACTGCTGTGGTCAAACAGGCCAGAGATACTACCGTTGATAATAGAATCGTACCTAAACTACCAAATTGGAAATCAACAAAGTTTGTTAAGATTTGACCGCCATTGGTGGTGCCTTTGGCTAAATCACCAGCGCTGGTGCCTAAGAAAAATAGTGATACATAAACGAAAGCTAAACCAGATGCCGCAATGATAGCCGCTCTAACCAAATAACGAGTCTGGGCTTTAGGGTCACTGACCCCTTTCTTTTTCAGAACATCGATGATCAGCATACCAAACATTAATGAGGCTAAAGTATCCATGGTGTTGTAGCCTTCAATAATACCTTTAGCCAGTGGTTGAGAGGCATAATCACCTTGTGGTGCAGCTGGCGCAGAGCCTGTGAACATAATGACTGAAATGGCCAGCACGACTAACAATGTCAAAAGTAAAGGAGTAAGCACTTTACCGACATTATCGAGTAATTTTCCAGGGAAAAGTGCCAATACCATGGCAATGACAAAGAAACTTAGCGTTGACCACATTTGAGTAACGTTTAATTCTAATCCTGCAATATGATAAACGGCAGAAGTGTGCTCTAAAAATGGGCGTACCCCAATCTCGTAAGCGACAAGCCCTGTGCGAGGTGCCGCAAATGCTGGGCCGATAATGATGTAAATGGCAACGGCTAATGCGGTCGCAGCAAAAGCGGGTAACATGCCCATGACATTACCTTTGGCGCGAGCAACGGCAATTAAGCCTGACAGCGGTAAACCGACGGCGGTGATCAGAAAGCCAATCATGGCCCAGCTCATGTTTTCGCCAGCTAACATGCCCGCGAATGGAGGGAAAATTAGGTTACCCGCTCCTAAAAAAAAGGCGAATGTCATAAAGCCAAGCCCAAATGTGTCAGCGACACTCATTTGATTATTTTGCACAGCAGACCTCTGTTAATTTTAAACTTTGTTGATTTAATAATTATTTTTATTGATAACTTATTCGAAATTAAGTCCGTTGGCTACTGTTTAAAGAAAAGTAGGGAGAAGAATGTTAGCTCTAGCACTTATTTTTAGGCACAATGCCCCTTCAGAACATACTGTTGTCGTACTTTTAGCCATATTTTCTTTTTTATGCCATTTACATTAAAACAATTTCATATTGATGATTCAGGCTGTGGAATGCCTGTGAGTACCGATGCCATAGTCCTGGGGGCATGGGCAAACCTTTCACATTCAAACACAGTACTTGATATAGGAACGGGGAGTGGCGTGTTAGCGCTCATGGCAGCCCAACGCTCAAACGCTTCAATTGTGGCGGTGGAATATGATCAAGCCAGCTGTGAGGTGGCAAAGAGAAATGTTGCGGCAGGCCCATGGCCTGAACGGATCACAGTCAAGCACATATGTATTCGAGATTATGTGGCATGTTCAGATAAAAAATTTGAGCATATTATTTGTAATCCCCCTTATTTTCTAACTGGTCCTCAAACTACTGATGAATCAAGAGCTAATGCTCGTCATACCAATACCCTCACTTTTCAGCATTTGATCGAAAGCATGCAAAGCTTGTTAAGCCAAAATGGTTGTGCAAGTTTGATATTACCTTGTGAAGTTGAGGTCAATTTTTTACAGGCATTATCGGTAAGTCAATTACAAGTCAGTAAACGTGTGCAAGTTATTCCTGTAAGAGGAAAGACAGCAAGGCGGTTATTACTTGAGCTTAACTTTGCTGGCGGTGAGGTATTAGAAGAAAGTTTGATTTTAAGAGAGCGTGATAATACTTATACTGAAGAAATGGTTACACTCACCAAGGCTTTCTATTTAAACCTATAAATTGCATTTCCTCCAAAACATCAGTAGCTTGGTTTTGAACACGCCCTAACAAGGAAAGTTATGATGAAAACCAAACTCTTGCTCAGTTTTGTGATTATGCTTGGCGTACTGGCCTACGATATTTATATTGCTGGTGATGCCATCCTTGATTTTCGCAAACTCTTTATCGTCTTTTCCATTGCTTATATTTTGCTCGTTATTTCTGGTTCTTTTAATTGGTCGTCTAGCTCAAAAAAATCAAACTCCAATGGTGTAGATGGTGGTGGTTCCAGTTGGGGAGATGGAGGTGACAGCGGTGGCAGTGGAGATTGATTTTAATCCGTACATTTCAAAATTGTTACAAATTGTAATGAAGATGTATGTTTTACTGTTCATTTTTAGGCTGTAGCTGGTAGGATGCTGGGTTAATTGTTGTAACCCTTCGCAAGGAATCGCGATGAGTCTTACCAAAGTCAGTACCGAGAATATTGCTGGAACTATTGTTGCTGTACTGCTCATAGCTGTATTTGGTTTAATTGCCATATCCAAACTCCCTATTCGGTTGTTGCCTGATATCCAGCAGCCACAAATTTCAGTCATGAATAACTGGCGCTCAGCAGCTCCTCAAGAGATGGAGTCGAACATTATTGAGCCGCAAGAAAATGTCCTCAAACGAGTGACAGGCGTCATTGAAGTTAATTCACATATCTCCCAAGGCTTCGGCATGGTGACACTCACTTTTGAAGTGGGCACCAATATGCAAGAGGCGATGATCAATGTCATTAATGCGTTAAATCAAACCCCTCCCAGACCATTAGATGCAATGGAGCCGTTCATCAACGTTGGTGGCGGCGGGGGCGGCGCTCCGGGGATGGCGTCTTTGCTGATCCGTACTGCTCCTGATAACCCCAATCAAGATTTCACTTATTATCAGAAACTGATTGATGATGTCGTAGAGCCAAGACTAAGGCAAATTAATGGGATCGCTAATGTTCATTTAGCGGGGCGATTACCCAAAGAGTTACACATTAATTTTGATCCGTATCGCGCTGCGGCATTAGGGATCACCGTCGAACAATTTCGTAGTGTTTTACTGCGCGCCTCTGATGTATCTGGTGGGACAGCAAATGTTGGACGCCGACAATATACGGTTAGATTTATTGGTCAATATCACCCTGAAAGTTTAGGAAAGCTGATTTTAAGTTATAACAATGGCCGCCCTATTTATCTAAATGAAGTGGCTGATGTCGAAATAACCAGCTCAGAACAACAAGGGTTTACTAAGCGTAATGGATACCCAGCGTATTACATTACCCTTGAAGGCACATTTGATGCGAATACTGTAACAGTGCTTAAAGGGGTGAACAAAGCGATTGATGAATTGAATAACGGGGCGTTAAAAGAAGCGGGCTTGGTAATGGATTTATCTTTTGATGCCTCAGTCCACATTAAACGTGCGATTGCTCTGGTTCAAGGGAATATCGTCATTGGCGTGGTGTTAGCACTGGTTATCCTATTCGCGTTTTTAAGAAGTTTTCCAGCCACCTTGATGATTGCCTCAACCATCCCCGTAGCCTTATTAATCGCCTTTATTTCATTGGAAGCCTTAGGCCGAACCTTAAATGTGATTTCGTTAGCAGGTTTGGCATTTGCGGTCGGGTTGGTGCTTGATGCCGCCATTATTGTGCAAGAAAACATTGTGCGCTTACTCCAACAAGGTCGTTCGCTCAAACAAGCGGTATTGGAAGGAACAGGACAAGTCAAAGGTGCACTGCTCGCATCGACAGCAACGACTGTGGCTATATTTTTGCCGATTTTATTTATGACGGGTGTAGAAGGGCAGCTGTTTTCTGACTTAGCCTTAACGCTTTCCGTTGCGGTAGTAGCTTCATTCATTAGCGCTATCACCCTATTACCAGTATTCAGTTTACTTTGGCTCAAGTACGCTCCCATTAGCCAAGCTCAAAAACAGGTTCAGGTTTGGGATAAATTAACCGCTTTTATTCAGCGTCTTACTCGAAATAAAACTTTGGCAGCTTCATGGTGTGTTGGTTTGATTTTGGGAACGAGTGCCCTTACGGCGGTATTAATGCCTCGTCCTGATTTTTTGCCGCAAGCCAAGTCAGACGGGATATTTACTTTCTTCTCTTTACCGCCGGGTGCAAATATCAAAGTGTTAGAGAAAGAACTGGGCTCAATTATTACTGAGCGGTTGAAACCTTATTATGATAAACGGCAACAGCCCTATATTAAGGGTTATAACCTGTCGGTTTATAATTCGTTTAACGTCTTATTTATCTACACAGAGGACCCAAGCCGTATCGATGAAATGATGCAGCTGCTGCAAACAGAATTGTTAAAAGGCTTACCTGACACGCAAGCTTTTACTAACCGAGGAACATTGCTGCAATTTGGTATTAATGGTGGTCGAGCCATTAATATTGATTTGCAAGGGGCAGACAATGAAGCCCTAATGGAAACGGCACGTAAAGGGATGGCACATATTACAGAGGCATTACCCGGCGCCGTTGTTCGCCCAATTCCTGGATTATCATTGGCACAGCCCGAACTGCAATTAGTGCCTGACGAACGTCGCTTGGCACAAGCAGGCATTGATAAAACTCAATTAGCTAATGCTGTTCGAGCATACACCTCAGGGTTATTTGTTGGAGAATATTTTGACGGTAATGAGCGCATGGATGTATTGCTTAAAGCTCCTAGGTGGCAAGTGCCTGAACAGCTTGCCGCTACGCCCATTTATACTAATGAAGCAGGCATTCAAACATTAGGCGAGTTAACAAACATTCACAGAGCAGTAGGACCAACGCAGCTGCAAAGGGTGAATGGTCGACGTAGCGTCAGTCTATTGATTTTTCCGCCTGCTGACATGTCGTTAGATCAAGCTCTAGAGCAAATTACCGTAAAAGCATTGCCGAAAATCAAGGCTGATTTACCTGAGAACACTTCGGTTCAATTTAGAGGCAGCTCAGATAAACTGAAACAAGCCATAGAACAAATGAGCCTTAACTTTGCCCTTGCTGTGCTGATCCTATTCTTACTGATGGCGGCCATGTTTAAGTCGGTGAAAGACAGTTTATTGGTTTTACTGTCGATGCCATTGGCTGTTTGTGGCGGTGTGGTCAGTTTACGTTTATTAAATCTATTCAGTTTTCAGAGCCTAGATCTATTAACCATGATAGGTTTTATTATTCTTCTGGGTTTAGTGGTGAATAATGCCATTTTATTAGTGGATCAAACACGCCAAGGCACTCGTCATGGACTCGATATTGATAGCGCAATTGCACAGGCGGTTCGCACCAGAGCCAGACCTGTGTATATGAGCACCTTAACCTCAATTTTTGGCATGTTACCTCTAATGCTTGTTCCCGGAGTTGGAAGTGAAATTTATCGAGGATTAGCGGCTGTGATTGTTGGGGGAATGATCTTTAGCGCTCTATTTACCTTGATCTTAATGCCGAGTTTATTGCGATTAACGCATGGATTGGAATTTTACCGTGTTTCTTCAGTTGGTTTAACAAGGAATGAAGTATGAACGTTTTTACCTCTTTAGCTTTTACGGCTGCACTTTCTTTAACTGCGTTAACAGCATTTGCTGACGAACAGCCGAGATTAGTTAGTGTTGTTGAAGTTCAAAACCGACCTTTGTCACCCAAAATCAATGTGATTGGTTCTGTACACTCTCGTCAAAGTGCAGAGCTTACTGCGGGTGTTGATGGACGCTTAGAATGGGTGCAGGAAGCGGGAAGCCACATTAAAGAAGGAGAGGTAGTCGCTCGAATTGAAAAGACCCGTTTATTGCTTGCAAAAGAAAAACAACAAGCCCAAGTGCAGCACAGTAAAGTGTCCTTCCAAAGATTAAGCCGAGAGTTTAACAGGTTAAAGGCGTTGAGAGAAAGCCAGCATGTGTCTGAAGCTCAAATTGATGAGGCACAGTCGCAGCGGGATCTTGCTAAAGCAAATCTCACTTTAGCTAAAGTGCGCTTAAAAGAAATTGTTGATGAGCTCAATCGTACCGACGTAAAAGCACCTTTTTCAGGGATTATTACCCAGCGCTTCCACCAAAAAGGGGAAGATATTGGACGCTCAAAAGCCATTTTGGCGATGACAGATCCCGAACATTTAGAGATCCGCTTACATGCCCCGCTCAAGCACAGTAAACGCGTCAAAGTGGGGGATAGTTTAAAGGTTTATCACAGTGATGGTGAGTTTACGGCTTCGATCAGAAGTTTAATTCCTGTCTCTGATGTTCGGTCACAAACCTTTGAAATACGTTTAAATATGCCGCTAGGTATTGCCGATAATTTAAGTGTGGGTGAACTGATTTCATTAGCTTTACCGATTGCACCGCAAACACTGACCACATTGGTACCAAGAGATGCGGTTATTTTGCGCTCAAAAGGCGCCTTTGTATTTAAAATCAATGAGCAAGATAAAGCCGTAAAAGTGAAAGTTGAGCTAGGTGATGGCGACGGAGATTGGATAGCGGTGAAAGGCGATATCCATAAAAAAGACCGAGTGGTTATTAGAGGAGCTGAAACCTTGCAAGATGGGCAATTGGTTAACTTTAAAATCGATAAAAAACAATCAAGTTGATAGTGGCAGCATAGAGTTCTTCGATGTCGCTCAATATATTGGGCGACATAGTTTTATACTCGTTCTATTTCAATCGGTTGGTCTGCTGCCAATGTTTGATTATCGGCGGCAACTGACCAATGAGCATGTCTGATCTGCCATTTTTCACCGACTTTTTCGGCATAAAGTGTCGTTCTGAGCATCAACTCATGAGTCATATTTTCCCCTATCAGTTGATATTCGGCTTTCCAATTGCCAAAAACCACACCTGAGTTTTCAGTATGAAAAACCTCTAAGTCACCACATGACAGAGAAAGCGATTGAGTAGCGTCATAGTCCAGTTGAACCATCGTTGCTAGTTCTGAAACCGAATGTACTTCTTCATCTGAACTGGTCCCCCAGCACTGTATTGAACCTTGTTGAGCAAACAGGGAAGCTATACCAGTAGCATCTTTAGCGGAATGACGTTTCATGTACTCTTGAGCAAGTTCGATTAAATGGGCTTTTGACATAATAAACTCTTATCAAACTAACAATAAAAACAGTATATCCTATCAGTCTAGATGGTCTCTAGTTTTGGAAATACGGCGAGACTGGACGAGAAGGGTGAGGGGAATGATAGGGAGAAGCTTGAGGAGTTTGGTTTGCCGATGAATGTACTGAGCTATACGGGCTACTTCTGTGTGGATGTTGACTGACGTTTTGAGTTACAAATCGTTGTGCTGCTGGGGTTAATGTTCGGCTAAGGTGAGCTTGCAAGCTTTTTTGAGCTTGTTTTTTTAATGCTTGCTCTTTAACTGCATTGGCTTTTTTTTCAATGCTTCCAGGAACCAGTTCTGACTGCATACAAGACTTCCTCCAGCATGCCAGTGTTAAGGCTAAATTTTCAATATTGTCACTTTCAAACTTTCCTTCTGGGTGGTGCATGAGATAGCCAACCAGATCAATTTGACTCTTAAGATTGAACCATTGACCCTGAAGCCAAGTTTTTTTTCTTACTGCTTGGTCAGGATTAAAGTGAGGATATAGCACGACAGGTGTTGGTTCATTATAAAAAGTTCGAAGTTTCGCATCAATAGAAGTTATATCGTGTTCAATTCTACTTTGCTCATGCTCAAAGACGGCATACACAAATGATAAGAATTCGAGACTATTTTGTAGTAGTGTGAGTTGATCCATTGAGGGCTGAACGATGAAATCGAATTGATGCTTGGTGGCTTGAAAAATGTCGTGTTCAAATATTTTTTGCCAAAACATGGGGGCTGACATCACCTCGAAAAGCGCTTGTTCATATGTGACAGACTCATCATTTTGGTATTTAGAAAACAGTCTTTGTTGTACCGGTTCGTTGGAGATTTTCAAAGAGTTAAGATCTACTTGAGGGAATCGAGAGAGATCGAGCTCTGATGGTTGAATTGGATCTGAACCTACATCTTCTGTAGTACTGTAAACTGGATGAGGAGGGGGAGTAGGATCGCCCACTAATTCATTAATATGACTAGCGACAGTACCAAGTGAAAGAGTAGAAAGTTGCCGAGAAAATGTCGACATTGGTTCACCTGTAGTATCTGCAGCATTAGCTTGTCCTTGAGCCATTACTTGTATTTGAACGTCAGGTTGTAGCTTTTTGGGGAAATGAAGTACTGGTTCTCTACTATGTTTTCGAGCCAGAACAAGGAAAATTTCAGTTCCTGCATCTTTCATTGATTTATACTTCATCCTATCATGCGCAACATAAAACCTTAGTTCTGAATGTTCATAAAGCATTTTATTTAAGTGTATTGCTTGTCTATTTAACTCTGCGGGTGTCTCAGCCTTGTTTAAGGCGAGAAAACCTTCGGCAAACTTATCTCGTAATTGGGGGTCATAACAGTTATTCAATAATTTGAATGCCTCAATCATTTTTTCATCATTGTTTTGAGGTAGTACTGTAGAGGCACTTACATCGAATTCAGGGCAAAGAAGTGTCCCCCCATTTACTGCTGCCATTTTGTTCATCAAACGTTATGGATTGTCTCACTATCATACAGTTACTTTTGTAAGCCAGTGATTAATTATTATTTAGAGAAGTAGGGCGAGGTTTTGGAGTTGTAGATTTGATATAGATGACCCACAAGTGATGATCTAAGTGTTTACTTAAGGGCAATTTATGTATCTTGAAATCCCGTAAGGTGTTCAACTTCAATGGGTAAAATAAAAAGCCAAAGTATAAAAGAGGTTTATCATTTCCTTTCAATCGAGCTAGGTATATAATCCCCCGCCTTGTCACTGTCAGGTTTGCCGCTATGTTATTTGAAGAATTCGATTTAGATCCCAGTTTACTTAACTCATTAAAAAATATGGGACATAAAGCGGCGACCAGCGTCCAACAACAAACCATTCCAATGGCGATGGAGCAACGTGATATTCTGGCAATGGCTCCGACAGGTACAGGTAAAACGGCGGCGTTTTTATTACCTGCTCTGCAGCACCTTATTGATTTTCCTCGTCGTCACTCAGGGCAAGCTCGTGTGCTTATCCTAACTCCAACTCGAGAGCTTGCCAGTCAAGTTCATCGTTATGCATCACATCTAGCTAATGAATTGGATTTAGACATTGGTATTATTACTGGTGGTGTGCCGTATGCTCCACAAGAAGCGGCGTTGAAAGAAAATTTAGATATATTAGTTGCAACCCCAGGTCGTTTACTTGAATACCTAGATAAAGGGCAATTTTCTGCCGAAATGGTAGAAGTGCTGATCATTGATGAAGCTGACCGTATGTTAGATATGGGCTTTGCGACTGTTGTGAAAAGTATTGCTACAGAAGCGCAAGGGCGTAAACAGAATATGTTGTTCTCTGCCACGCTAGAAACGGGTGGTGTACGCCGTTTTGCAGATGAATTACTTATCGACCCTATTCAAGTGAATATTGACGATGCCCCACGTTCAGAAAAAGCCAAGATCCATCAATGGGTGCATTTGGCTGACGACAAAAACCATAAATTCCAATTGTTGTGCGCACTGTTAAATAGCGAAGATGTTAAGCGCACCATCGTCTTTGTTAAAACCCGTGAAGTGGTGGCAAGCCTTGAAGGCTTACTGCAACAGGCTGGTATTCGCAGTGCGTTTTTACGTGGTGATATGGAGCAAAAACAGCGTTTCCAAGCGCTGGGTAAATTTACCAAAGGTGAAGTAAACGTACTCCTTTGTACCGATGTTGCGGCTCGTGGGATTGATGTTGAAGGTATCACCCATGTGATCAACTTTGATATGCCACGTTCGGCAGATATTTATGTGCATCGAATTGGTCGCACAGGTCGGGCAGGTGCTAAAGGCACAGCAATTTCATTAGTCGAAGCACATGATGTGCGTATTCTTGGCAAAATTGAGCGTTACACAGAGCAAAAACTGAAGCGTCGAGTTATCGAAGGCTTACGTCCTAAAAATAAAGAAGCTAAAGCGCCAGCGAAAAAGAAAGATAAAGTGAAGATGAAGGCGAAAGCAAAGGCGAAAAAAAAGAAAAAATAAAGATCTAGAGAAGATTGAGTTTTCGGAGCTTTTTTATAAATGAAAATTCATTTGTAATATACAAGATTTGTGGTGTGATGTACTCCTGCCTAATCAGTAGGAGAGCATTATGTCTGGTTCGGAGACTGCTATATCGCTAGGTGCTGAACAGCAAAGGCTAATTCAAGTTTTAGACTTGAGTTTATCACCTGTCTCGCCTAACACTGAAACTACACCACTTACTCATTATCAATGTGACCTAGACCAACCATCACTGCATGAGTGCCATTTTTTTATCCCCAGTAGCGACTCATCAAGCCAAGAAGAACCTAAATTTAATCCATCAGCTGTGTGTTCTGCTCACGTTCCTGAATATCAACGGATGCTCAAAGAATATAACAGCTTAGTGAAACAAAATAACGAACTCAGAGAATCAGTGAAACTTCTAGAATCTATGGTTCTAGAACGCGAAAAGCAGTTTGAGAATCGTCTTAAAGCAAATTTGAAGAGCAGCGAAGCTGTGAAATCAAAGTTATAACCAATGCCAATGCTGATTATTCCATATTAGTGGTACATCATCTTTCCGATAAATAATCGATAGAGAATAGTTAACTTTCTACAGAACTATGTTTGTACGAGAGTGAGTGCTTACCTTTTGGTTTTGTTAGTCGTAACTTATTGAATTTAATTAAATAACGCCAATTTTTTGACTAACATTTTTTTTACATTAATCGTTTATTATTAACAGATTCTTTGGTAACGTGTGCCGGATTTTGCCCTGAGAAGGAAAACATGGCGCTATGAAAGAGAATGCAGTGTGGGTGAGACGTGTCTCTCCACTAATAATAATTACAATTTTTATCGGGCTTTATTTTTTATTAACTCAAAACAAAGCGGTATCAGAACAAGCGCCTCCACCTCCAGTATTACCTATTGTTGAGGTGATGTCGGTCGAACCTTATACGCAGTCGATTGTGTTGGATTCGTTTGGGGTTGTTAAACCGAAAAACCAAACCCGTTTGGCAGCCGAAGTCAGTGGTCGTTTAGTCGAACTAACTGATGTATTTGCCAGCGGTGGTATGGTGAAAAAAGGTGATGTACTGGCGCGTATTGATGATGTCGATTACCAAGCTGATTTATTACAAGCCGAAGCAAACTTAGCCAAAGCCAACGCCGAGCTGGATGCAGAGAAGGCCCGAGGGGAAGTCGCAAAAGTAGAGTTTAAAGGCCATAGCCAAGCACCAAGCTTAGGGCTTCGTATCCCTCAGCTGCAACAAGAGTTGGCCAAAGTAAAATCTGCAAAGGCGGTGTTATCTCGTGCTAAACGTAATCTTGAACGTACTATTATTCGCGCGCCTTACGATGCCATTGTTAAAAGCCGAGCGGTGAACTTAGGTCAATACGTCACTAAAGGTGCAGAAGTCGGTGAAGTGTTAGATATCAGTATTGCAGAAGTTCGTCTGCCCGTTGCCAGTGATGATCTTATCCACCTTAACTCCATTACAAAACCCAATGCGAATGTCACTCTTAAATTGGATTTAGCTGGAAAGCCATATCACTGGCCTGCGAAGCTTGTGCGTAGTGAAGGTGTGGTTGATAGCCAAAGCCGTATGGTGTATCTAGTGGCTGAAGTACAAAAGCCTTACCAAAGTTTAGCGCAAGGAATGCCTTTGCAATTTGGTAGCTTCGTCAATGCAGACATTCAAGGCAAGGAGCAATCAAATCTTATCCGTTTACCAAGACACCTTGTGCGCGATGAGTTTGTGGCGTTGATTGATACTGATAACAAGGTTGATATTCGTGATTTAGATGTGGTGTATAAAGATGAATCTTGGGTTTATATCAATGGCGGTATTAGTCAAACCGAACGAGTTTCTTTGACCCGTTTCGATCGCTTGGCTGATGGCCAAGGTGTCGAAGTCGCCGTGCCACAATCCTCTGAATTAGCATTAGGTAAGTAGTTATGGATAAACCAAAAGGATTGATTGCTTGGTTTGTCCATAATCCTGTGGCAGCCAATTTGTTGATGTGGGTGTTATTGATTGGCGGCATCTTTAGTGCCTTTTCCATCAAAAAAGAAATGTTTCCAACTGAGGAAAATAATACTGTTACTGTATCCGTTGCCTATCCAGGTGCAGCACCTCAAGAGATTGAGGATGGCATTGTCATAAAAATTGAGGAAGCCGTTAAAAATATTCGAGGAGTAAAAAAGCTTACGTCCAATTCAGGTAATGGAGTTGGTACGGTTAACATTGAAATTACTTCTGGCTATAAACCTCAAGATGTATTGGATAAAGTGAAGTTACAGGTCGATAGCATATCGACCTTTCCAGCGAACATTGAAAAGCCCATCATTACTCATCCAACAGTGCCAAATAGTGTGATTTGGGTAGCGGTATCAGGTGAAGTTTCTAAGTTTGAACTGAAAAAAATCGCCAAAGAGGTACGTGAAGATATTGCTAACCTTTCGGGAATAACTCAGGTAAAACTACGTGATCAACCTAATAATGAAATTGCCATTGAAGTTTCTGAGAATAAGTTGCGTGAATATGGCCTAAGTTTTAACGATGTTGCACAAGCGGTACAAAACTCGTCTTTTGATTTACCCGGTGGTGCGATTCGTGCCAGTGATGGTGATATCTTACTTCGAACCCAAAGCCAAGCTTATAGTGCTGAAGAATACGGCAATATTCTAGTGGCTACGACTCAAGATGGCAGTCGAATTCTCCTATCACAGTTAGCCGATATTAAAGACGGCTTACAAGAGGGACTATTCTACACTCGCTTTAATGCCAAACCTGCGGCCATTATTGAAATTTCCAGCATTGATGATGAAGATGCGATAACCATTGGTGAACACGTTCGAAATTATGTCGCTGCAAAACAGTCGCAATTACCACAAGCTATCACGGTTAACTACTGGGGCGACTTAACCCATTACCTTGATGGCCGTTTAAACATGATGCTGTCGAATATGTGGTTAGGGGCGTTCTTGGTATTCCTTCTGCTTGCTTTCTTTCTCGATTTAAAGCTGGCATTTTGGGTGATGCTAGGGATCCCGATTTCATTCTTAGGCGCAATATTTATCATGCCTTTTGAACCGTTTTCACTTTCTATCAACATGATCACCTTGTTCAGCTTTTTGCTGGTGCTGGGGATTGTGGTGGACGATGCCATCGTCATTGGTGAAAGTGTTTATACCGAGGTCGAAGAAAAAGGGTCAAATCTTGATAATGTGATTGCAGGCGCCAAGCGTGTAGCGATGCCAGCGACCTTTGGCGTCTTGACCACCATTGTTGCCTTTATTCCTTCTTTATATGCGGCGCAAGGATTCGTCGGCGAGATTTTTAAATCCATCGCATGGGTTGTGATCTTGTGTCTGGTGTTTTCTCTCATTGAATCCAAATGGATTTTACCAGCTCACTTACGTCACTTAAGAGTGAAGCCTAAAGCTAAGCCAAAGTCTGCTGTGTTAGGACTAAAAGCTAAGTTCAATCAAGGTATGCAACGCTTTATTCAAGGTTATTACCAACCGTTTATTAAAGCTTGCGTTTCGGCTCGATATACAGTGGTTGCGATATTTGTTGGTTTGTTGATCTTATCAAAAGGTATGGTCGATGGGGGCTCGGTAAGACAAGTGTTCTTCCCGAATGTGCCGTCGGATTTCATTCAAGTGCATCTTGAAATGGATAAAGGTGTTTCTGAGCAAAAAACGCTGGAAACCACGTTAGAAATTGAGCAAGCCTTGTATCGTGTTGATGCCAAAATGCAGCAGCAACTTGGCTATTCGATTTTAGAAAACAGCCAACTCGACGTACTCAATCGAACCAAAGGGTTCATTTTTGCTGAGCTGACTAAGGGGGAAGATAGGGAAATTGATGGTGCGGCAATTGCTCGTGCATGGCGTGAAGAAATCCCGACCTTTACCGATGTTAAAAAGCTGACCGTCGATGGCAGCACTCAAGCCGGAGCAACCTCTGACGTGGCCTTTAGGTTAATGGCGACCAATCTTGATGAACTAACCGCAGCAGCGAAAGATCTAAAACAAAAACTGGCTAGTTTCGAAGGTGTTTATGGGATCAGCGATAACTTTTCTTCAGGCAGTAAAGAAATTCGTTTGCAGATCCGCCCTGAAGCTCAAGCGTTAGGCTTAACTCTGGCCGATTTATCGCGTCAAGTTCGTTATGGCTTTTACGGTTTTGAAGCACAGCGAATTTTGCGTAATCGTGAAGAAGTGAAAGTCATGGTGCGTTACCCTGCACAGCAACGTCGTACTTTAGGTCATCTTGAAAAAATGATGATCCGAACTAAAGATGGCAGCATGGTGCCTTTTGGCTCGGTGGCTAAAATTGAGTTTGGCGAATCTTTGGCTTCTATCAACCGAACTGATGGGCACAGAGCAATTACGGTTACGGCTAATGTGGATAAAACCATCGCCGAGCCGAGTAAAATTGTTGCGGAAGTAAACGGGCAATTTATTCCTAGTTTGACTCAGAAGTATCGTCAGTTAACGACTTCACTCGATGGCCGAAGCCAAGAAGCGGCTGATGCCGATGCTGCCTTTAAGAAAGGGTTAGTCTTTGTCGCATTAGCGATTTTTGGACTAATGGCTATTCCACTTAAATCTTATACTCAGCCATTGTTGATCATGGCTGTTATCCCATTTTCAGTGATCGGTGCAGTGTTTGGTCATTGGCTATTGGGCGTGCCGCTGAGTGTATTAAGTCAATATGGCATTTTGGCGTTATTCGGGGTCGTGGTAAACGATGCCTTAGTGATGATGGACTACATAAACAAGTCTCGACAGCAAGGAACGAGTGTTGTTGAAACGGCTGTTAATGCTGGTTGCCGTCGCTTTAGAGCGATTGTATTGACCTCATTGACTACAGTTGTTGGCTTGATCCCAATTATGTTTGAAACCAGTCTACAGGCCAAAATCGTCATTCCAATGGCGATCTCGTTAGCTTTTGGTATTGCCTTTGCTACGGTTGTAACTTTAGTGTTGATGCCAGCCTTATACGTGATCCATGAAGACATTCGTGGTTATTGCCAACGACTCTATCAATGGTGGTGGCAGCCAAAAACATTGGTGTGAGCCTTTAATTACCGCTCGCTTAAACGAATAGCGTCATACCTGCGAAGGCAGGTATCCAGTGCCTTTTCTTAGACAAAGCCTAAGTCGCTGGGCTCCTGCCTTCGCAGGAGCGACGAATATTTATCGTAAAAAGCTTAAAAGATTAGAATTGGGTTTGCCCCTCAGCTTTATAAACGCTTTATGAATATTAATTTGTAAAGCAGTAAGAAAATGGCGTAAGTTCTAAAATATATAGACTTACGTCTTTTTTTAGGTTTAACGTGGCAGTTGTACACATAAAAGCGGTTGGATCTTATCCCCCATTAGATAGAAATGGTGAAGTATTGCCTGATGAATTGAGTTTAGAGAGTATTTGCTCACCATCAGACAGTCTCGAAGATACGACTGAAGCATTAAGTACTGCAATATGGAATACGGAACAAATTCGACTAGAGCGATATGTTTTTCAATGTGGTGATCATAGCTATAAATTAAGGCTAAATTTGTCAGAAACTCACGGTATTGAGATGTTTATGGCAAGTAAGCCTGAGAGGAGACATTCCTTCGGAGATGATAGTGGGCTTGGCTTAAGCCTTAGTTTGAGCCGTAGCTTGACACTAAGTCGTTCTCTTACTCAAAGCCTTAGTTTTAGTCGTAGCTTAACACTAGGCCGATCTCTTACTCAAAACCTTCATCGGAGTCGGAAGCGGGATGTCAATTTGACTCAGCATTTCTCTGAAGCATTAACTCGGCTTGGTGTTACTGAGATTAAAATATTTAGTACTGCTGAAACTCCTCACTCTTCTGCAAAATCTTATGCAGACCGTAAACTGAATGAACGTCCAGCTTTTGAACACGATAGAATACAAACTAATGTTGAAGTGCTTCTAGCATCAAGGCAGTTTGGTAAGCGAGTTCAGGAGATTAACCTCAAATTGCAAAAAATGGGTAAAGTGTGTGACGATATCCAGTTACTTTTCACTACGGTAAGATCGCTCAAATGCCCTGTGACGGGGTTGCGCTTACATCCAGAAAATACAGTAATGATCCGTCAATTTGCACAATCTGATGCAATTCGTAAGAACCTTAGCACCAAAATTTATGGCCCACATTATAAACTGTTGATGCTCAGTAAAGATGGCTTGCGAAGATTGCTTCTTGAATACTTGAACATACGGGTTGTTGAAGGTAAAAAGCCAGTAATCTCCTTTAATGGGATAAATATACTCTCATTAACGGCTGATAATATTGAACCTGTAACTCGTATGAATTTTTACAATTCTCTAACAGAAGAAGTGAGCGTGTTTTCTACTTACAGTCTGAGAATGCGGTTTACATTTCCTGTGGCGACAGGAGTGTTTTTTCGAGAAACCAAACTTTAAATAACCTGAACTCTGCATAAGCAAACCTCTACAGCACAGCTACTTATGCGTATTTCTGTGTTAGAACAGCTCGAAATAGACCTGCTATTACGAACTGTTCTGCCTTGAACTACACAAAATTAGCCGCACTGTAGATTGAATTTATCGCTTATCTATAAAAACAAAACGTTACTGATTTTTTTATACAGAGCTCAGGTTAAATAGTAATACCTGATACGATATAAAAACGAATATCTCAGAACTCGATCAGTTCACAATCACTCTACTGATGGTATAACATTAGACTTTGTATTCATGCCATTATGATTTCATGTTTAAACTCAATCCGTTTTCCCCATTTTCTGCACCTTTATTTTCTGCTCAGGGCATACATTGGTCCTATAAACGAAAATTAGCATTAGCCAGCCAATTGGTAATGTTATTGATTGCAATGATAATCGTAACCAATATTGCAATCAGCTTGGGCCAAAAGCAATTAACGAGGGAGTGGGCAACACAAAGGTACAGTGAACTACAAACTTTTAGTACCTTACTTGCCGATCAAGTCGCGTTTCAAAACTTTCGAATTAGAACCTTTGCTTCCAGCGAGACCTTTATTCATTTTTTGCAAAGTCCAAGTAATACTAGGCATGAGCAGTTGAATAAACATTGGATGGATTTGACTGAAGATATTCCCGAGCTTTTATCGATCGCGTTTTATGATGCGGCTGGGTATCGAAGACTGGTTACACAAAATCAAAAAATAATGCCTATTTTGTCGCAGTCTTTGCTGACAAAATTGTATTTGCTGCGAGAAGGGGAGGTGTATTCCTCTCAGATCCATCAGATAGCCATTAATGGTGTGTTGGAGCCTTATCAGTTTCAAATCATTAAAGTCGTGAGCCCACAAAAAAAATTAGTGGGTTTCTTTGTCACCTTTAACTCGATAAATCGTACCTTACAATCTATTAAACCCAATTTTGGTGGCAGCTCGTCACCTCTGGTTTTATTAGATTCAAAGGGAAGAATGTTTGATGGTAATAAATTTTCCAGTGCCAAACGAGAGACTAACGATGAGAGAAGTATGCATCTGAGTACACAGTACCCAGAGCTTTGGAACGCCATTAATATCAAAAAATTTGGTGAATTTTATGGTAAGGCTTCAACCTATGTGTACTTAAAAGTTGACTTCGGAGAAAGCAGTTCCAGCACTAACCCGTATTTTTTCTTATCAAAAATTCATGATGCTGACATTAAAAAAGAGTTTGCACATTGGCAGTTCATTTTAGTGGGTTTTGCTGTGTTGCTGACCTTGCTTATTAGTAGCGTTATTGTGTTATTACACCGTTTTACAATAGAAAGACGCGCCAGATTTTTTAATATGGAGCTGGTTAATCAGTTGTTTAAAGACGATAGAGGGTTACTGATTGCCACTGAAGATGGTCGAGTGATTGCGTCTAATTCAACCGCGGCCTCTTTATTATCCACTGTCAAAGAAGAGTTAACCGATCGCAATGTTATGCGAATTTTTCAGTGGGAACACCAACAATATCTTCAGGTCATCAAATCTTATCAAGAGAACGGGCAGCATCAGCAGGAGTTAGATCTTCGTCATGCTGATTTAGGGGTACTAACAGTGACCTTTTCTTCATTGCCTTTGATACAGAGCGCTAATGCAGTGAAAGATGAATACCTCCTGATCAGTATTTGTGACATTACCGAATCTAGGAAATTACAAGAACAAGCGGCTCTGTACTATCAAATAAGTGAAACTGCAATTCCTGTAGTGCTCGTTGATATTCAAGGTCGGATCCAAAAATCGAATAGTCAGTTTGATCAAGCATTTAAGCTCAAGTCTAGCTCAGACAGCTTAACCTATTTATTGGGGGGTGAAATTGAAAAGCAGTGGGGTCATATTCAGCAACAACTGGCGTTAAAAGGGCTGTGGCGAGGCAATACTCAATATTTTTATAATGGCCAACAAGTATGTTTTGATGTGGTTATCGACCATGCTGATGCCGACTCGCACGAGCTCGACTTGTTTGTTTGTAGCTTCATTCCGTCGATAAGTTCGTTCGTAGTTGAAAAAGAAAAAAAGATCCCCCATCGCAGCCGAATTTTGACCGGTTATGAAGAAGTCGAAAGCTATTTCTCTAGTCTCGATGAAAACAAACGCTTATATGCCAGTATGATGTTGTTAGATATCACCCCTGTTGGCGTATTTAGTCATATGAGTGACATAGAAAAGCTTGAAAAGCGTCAACACGATATTGAGGTTAGGCTATTACTTGAGCTACCAAAAGCGTATCAATTGGCTTTATATCAATTGGGTAAGCTAATGGTTATGCTGCCCAATACCAGCTCAGACGAAGCGCATCAATTTGCCGTTGAAATTTATAATCGTCTTGATGAAATTGGTCTATCAGAAGGGATCAGTATTGGTATTGTTTCATACCATCAAGGTCAGTCCCTAAAGACCTTTATGGATAATGCTGAAATCGCCTTGCAACGCGCAAAACAAAATGCCGAACAGAATATCTGTCAAGCTTTTACCCGCTTTGATGTACCGGGTGAAGAGTCTTGATACAATGCTTGTATATAGAAAAGAAGTGAATTACATATTGCCTGTAACTCACTTCTTTTTTCTTTGAAAAATTATTAAATGGAATAAACAGTGTTAACCAACCCATCGCAATTAGTGCTTCGAAATCAAGATTATTTTTCACAGCAACGGGTATTGTTACTCAATATTGAAGCCGATCATTTAGCAAAAGAGTTATTGGATTCTGCTGATTCGGTAACGGCTTTGGCTTTGGACTACAACCACTACCAGCAACTTAAGCCACATCAAAATGATAAGTTGTCGGTAAAATTTGGTCATCAGTTACCAGAGGTTCAGACCTTTGATAGCGTTATCATTTACTTTCCTAAAGCCAAGCCATTAGCGGGTTATTTATATCAACTGGCTGCTCAATATCTGGCAGTCGGTGGCAGTTTATTCCTTGTCGGTGAAAACAAAGGTGGTATTAAATCCGCACCAAAAACTTTGCCAAATTTCTTTTCTAAAGCCAACAAGCTTGATAATGCTCGTCATTGTTTACTCTATACGAGCGAATTGCTGGAAAGTACTTCTGAGTTTTCCGTACAGGAATGGTGTAATCAGTATGTGCTACCAACACCACAGGGCGAAGTGACCATCTGTAATATGGTCGGGGTGTTTAGCCAAAAACAACTGGATGCAGGCACGGCATTACTATTAGAAAACATGACTGAATTTCACGGTCGAGTTTTAGATTTTGGTTGTGGCGCAGGCGTGATCACCGCAGCTTTACTTAAAGCTCAGCCCGAATTGCAATTGGAATGTGTGGACATTAATGCCATGGCTTTGTTGTCATGTGAATTGACGTTAAAAGCCAATAATCTGAGTGCAAAAGTTTATCCATCAGACGGTTTAGCACAAGTGGAAGGGGAATTAGATGGCATCGTCTCTAATCCTCCTTTTCATGATGGCTTAGTGTCGACGACGGACATTGCAGAGCGATTTGTGAAAGACAGTGCCAATGCATTAACTGCAGGAGGTGTATTCTTAATCGTGGCTAATCGCCATCTTCCATACTCAGATGCGTTGCAGCAACACTTTGGTAAAGTGAATACCGCGGCTGAAAATAACAAATACAAGGTCTATCAAAACTAATGGAAATATTAAACATTGACTGTTTGGGGAAAAAGCTACGCTTAGAGGCTTCGTTGGCGGGCTGGCAACAGCTGTATTGGGACAATACCCCTGTTGCTGGATGCCCAGCAAGTGAAAATTACGAGGGGCAATTTAGCCATGAGTTTGAGCTAAGTACCCAACCGCAAGTGGAACAAGATGCCGAACCTGAGCCCCAAACCATCAAAGTTAAGTTGGACATTGACCTAAAGTGGCAACCCTTTGAATTAGATTATCAACTGCAAGTGGATGGGCAAACGCTAACCGATGGGCAGCGTAATACTAAGGATATAGAACAACAAACGCCTGTAGAAACTTCGAAACAAGAAGCCAGAAAACCGGGAGTGTTAGGCTTAGTTTCTTTAGGTTTTAAATTACTTAAAAGTGCTAAGGTCATTAAAGTGGTATTGGCGGGAGCCAGCTTAGCGGCCTATTCGTGGTTATTTTCATTCCAATTTGCTCTTGCGTTAATAGCGGTGCTGGTGGTGCATGAATACGGCCATGTAAAAGCCATGAAGTACTTTGGTATGAAAACCAAAGGCTTTTATCTGATCCCATTTATGGGGGGATTGGCACTTACTGATCAGAAGATAAATACTCGTTGGCAAGATGTAGTGATCTCCATAATGGGGCCGACCTTTGGGATGATTATGGCTTGGGTGTGCCTTATTGCATTTTGGATCACGGATAACATGCTGTTTGCTGGTTTGGCGTCTCTCAGTGCTTTGATCAATTTATTCCAAATGTTACCCATTCTGCCACTTGATGGCGGACACTTAATTAAAAGCGTCAGCTTTTCAATGAACAGCGCAGTGGGCTTGATCATTTGTATTGCAGGTGCGGTATTTGGTGTTGCCATTAGCTACTATTTTGGCATGACCTTGTTTGGTTTCTTACTTGCGATAGGCTCGATTGAGATAATTTTAGAATGGCGAAGTCGACATCACACTCACCTCTTACCCTTAGATAGATACGGACAGATTTTCTCTTTTGTCTGGTACGCCTTAACGGTAGCTGGATTAATGGCGGTGATCTGGCTTACGGCGAAAAGTGGTGATCCATTATTGTCGTTACCGATGAAGATCTTACAATCATGATAATAGGGAAGTCTTGTGCCTCATTGTATTATTGAACACTCTAATGAGTTTAACGCTGATGTATTAATGGAAGCGGTATTTAAAGGCGCATTAAGTTCACGCCTGTTTGAAAGTAAAGCGATTAAAGTGCGAGCTTTACCTTATCAATTTTATCAAGTGGGCTTTAAGCGTTCTGCGTTTATCCACGTGACCTTAAAAATTCTTTCAGGAAGAACCCAAGAACAAAAGCTGGATCTTTCAGAAAAAGTCCTAAACCAATTGTCGGCGCTGAGTTACGATGATGTTTCCATTACCGTAGAAGTGGTCGATATCGACCGTGAGAGTTATAAGAGGGCTTTAACGTGAAACTTAACTTTGCATTTGATGTAGGTTATTAAGCCGTTTTTGGGTGTTAAAGTAAGGTTCTTTTCATTTGCTGTTGAGCGGAGGGGGTGCTTTCTCGAAGTTTAATCTTTTCTAATTGTTGTTTTTGCTGTTCAGTCAACATTGTTTTAACACCGCTTGGGTGTGGTGAAGCGACTTTACTTGGAGCTGATTTTTGATTGGGCTGAAGTGTAATAGGAGAGGGGAAAACAAGATTGGGTGTTTCTTCTGGCGTTGAAGCTTGTCGTGATAACTGCTGGGTATATTGACTAATGGTTTCAATTTCTTGCGTGCTTGCCTGTTCAGGTAGTTTGTGTCCTTGCAGGAGGTCAGCTGATGAGCTTAACGGAACGGTCGAGGTAGGTTTGTCGTCGTTAAGCAAAGGATAAGGTGATGTTGTTCTTTCTGCTTTATTAATGGGGAATTTTGGTCGCCTTGCACCCGAGTCAGATGGCTTAGGGAACTTTGAGTTTTTCAAACCCCATCTTGCTTCTTCAAGAAAGTTAACGGCAGGCGTAGTGTTTGTGTCAGTTCGAATACGCCCCTTTTTTTTAGCTCCCTCTATTATATCGGAATAACAAAACTGCTTTAATTTTCTTGAGTACTGCTGTTCCACTTCTCCAGATACTG
Source organism: Parashewanella tropica (assembly GCF_004358445.1). Classification (NCBI taxonomy): domain Bacteria; kingdom Pseudomonadati; phylum Pseudomonadota; class Gammaproteobacteria; order Alteromonadales; family Shewanellaceae; genus Parashewanella; species Parashewanella tropica. The sequence goes on along the minus strand of NZ_CP037951.1, from coordinate 3,469,290 downwards.
TGTCAGGGTTTTCCTTGGTTTGCTTGGGAGCGTGTGACGTTTCGTCAATAACAAAAAAGCTCGAAACAACAGAAATTGCTGCTCCACCTTGATCAAATGTGACTTTGAAATTAAATCCAGCAATTCTAAACAAGCCAGAGTAAATAGTATCACTTTCTGTACTTTGTATTGCCTTTGTTAAAAAACCTATTAAAACTGGTGACTTAGATGGGTCGAAAGTTGCTTCAAACATAACATAAACTCATCTTTGTATTTTTCAGTGAATGCATCAATATCAGGATTTAATATCAAACATCAAAATAGATGAAAGACTAGTCAGGATAGGTTCAATTTATTGAGTTCAAGGTATACCAAGAGAAAATACTGAAATGGATAAAAGATAGAGTTTAACAATCTGAGCAATTAGATTGACGATGGGTAAAGTCGATTAGCTCACCTTTATCATTCGCTTCAAACTGACAGCATTGTGAGAACAGCCTTTTTAACGCTATTCGGCTTTGCTTGAGTTGTGATTTTAGGGTTGAGTATGGCAATTGATGTTGCTCGGCAAATGTTTTTTGCGACAGGCCATTTAGATCAATCTCAATCAACATCTTTTGTTGAGCTTCAGGAAGCGCCTGAACAAAAGGTTGAATACAATGCTCTAACTCAGTATAGATATTGCTCTCGTTTGTATTCCACTCTTTTTTTACGTCCACTTCAGTCAAGTCTGTATTGTTAATGTTGTTGCGTGCTTTACTGCGGTAGAAATCCATTACACTGTTTTTAGCGATTTGAAATAGCCAACTTTTTAATTTAGTGGAATCTTGCAATTGGTTAATGGATTTAAGGCTTTTAATTATTACATCTTGCAGAATATCCTCAGCCTCTTCTGGTGAAGAAACTTTAGATAACAAAAACTGGTATAAGCTCGAGTGATATTGCTGCCAAATTTGTTCAATGTTCATTTTTGACCTTTGTACTGCTTTACATTTATAAGACGCTTTTATTTTTAAAAAGACGAGTAGATCTGGCATCACATTATGTCATATTAGTTTAATGACCATTCTTTAAGCTGTAATTTATTACAGTACTCAATGAAACTTCGTAGAGTCTTTTACTCATTCTAAAGTGGCATTAAGATACTGTTTCGTATAAAAAATGCTCAGTTGAGTTCTTGCTCTATTGAAACCACTTGTTAATAAATAAAAATAATATAAATTGAAGAAGTTCAAGGATGAGTGAGCAACAAAGTGAGTCAATGTGATGAATTCCATTGCTTATTTGTCCTGCTATTTACAAGGAATTAAATCGATGAAAAAAGCGCTACTTGCCTCAATTCTCTCTTCCACTCTTATTATGGGTTGTGCATCTACTTCAGATGAAACCGCTGGTTCCCACGATAGAAGTAAAGCTATTTCAGCTCTAACCGTCAAAATGGATGAGCTTGGATACGAAAAAGTAAAAATCCAGCCAGGTGTGGATGAGTTTTTGAATTTGTCTGCGGCTATTTTGAAACGTCAGCGTAATGTGATGAAAGAGTATTATCATCAGTCAGAAACATATCGTGATGTGCAGTCTTTCCTTTTTGTTAATAAAGATAAAAACAAAGAAGAGCTTGCTCAAGCCATTGCGGAATTTGATGCAGGTGCAAAAACTGACGATGAGAAAATCGGTCATAAAATCGCGCTATATCAACAAGCGAGCGAAAAAGTTTTCGACTCAAATGTTGAGCTTGGTTTGGAAATCACCAAAGAAGTTGCACAGTCTGCCATTATCTTATCTCAGCATGGAACTGAAGTGGCTAAGGCAACGGCCCTTAGAGCTGCAGGTTCTTTATTTTCATCATTCACCTCAGATGACAAAAAGAAAGACGACTCAAAAGACTTAGGTAGTGCGCTGTTAAAAGCAAAAGATCAGTTATCTCTCGCGATGGATGCGAACAAAATCATCTCAACAGAGCAAGATATTGTAAAAGCCATCGAGGCTTTGCAAGCTGAGCATGAGTCAAGAGGCAAAAAACTGTAATGAGTAAATACCTATTTGGTATTGCTCTTTTCCTTTGCTCACATTCTTCTTGGGCTTGGCCTGAATGGGTGACAACTAATTCAGCCAAGCCTGAGTATATAACAGGTGTGGGTGTTGGAGCTTCTCGTGCTGAGGCTGAAAATGCAGCCTTGGCAGAGATCACTGCGCAATTACTCGTACAAGTTAATACTAACACTTCTCAATGGTTAGAAAAAAATAACCAGCAAACGACCAACCAGTTTACTCAGCGTACTCAAACTAAAACTTTACCTTTTAAGTTAGTCGGAATTGAGTCGTTAAATTCATCGACAAAACGAAACCAGTTTGCGGTACAAATCGGTATCAAGAAGCGTAGATTAATTCAAGTTATCGACTCTGAGCTTGTAAACCTCAAACATTTATCTGTCCCAGAATCTCATATTGAACAGCAGTTTGTTTGGGTTGTTGAAAATCAGGGTAAATTAGCAAGGCATGCTGATCTTGTTGATATATACCAAATGCTTTCAGGTTCACAATCGACATATCGAATCTTGCTAGCAAAAGTGACTCAACAGTTTAATCGAGTATGGCGCAATTTAAGTTGTCGCGTCGTGACTGATTCAGAAACGGCCCAGTTTCAAACTCATATTGAGCGTCAGTTACCTTGTGGTGGTAACCACGAAATTTGGATAAGGCCAAACATACAATGGAAGCATGCAACCGCTCATGGATACAAGCATGCCAAAGCCTCATTCATCATTCAATTTATGCAAGCGTCCGATCCATTTTTACCCATTAAAACTTATCAATTTGAAGTGATGGCTAAAGCAAAATCGATACAAAAAGCCAAAGGCATTGCTATCAAACAGCTAAGTTCACAACTGCAACAACCTATTAGTCTTTGGGAATCAGCGCAATAGGAAGCGAAATGAAATTCATCAAAACTCTAACATTATCTGCCATTACTCTAGCCTTATTAGCTGGCTGTAAAAGTACCCCTTCATCACAAACTCAAAAAACAAAAGTCTCTAACCGTGCTTCAAGCGCATTAGTCGCCAAAAGTGCTTATGACTTTGAGGACAGTGATATCACAGTACCTGCGTATTTCGATACTCAAGGTTTAGATCGTTGCACTTTTAATCCAAATAATGAAAGAGATGGATGCCCGCTGAAAAAACCAATTGTTCGTATGTACTTTGATGTCGCAAAAGTCGCGGGTCAAGGTGAAGGTGTTGATGCATTAAGAGCCTTTGAAGATCATAGCCTGTTGATGATGCTTGAGAATCAATTCGCTGGGATCAATCGTTTTCGAATCATTACCCGAGATGACAATACCGTTTCTAAAGAGCAAAAAATCTTTCTTGAGCAACAAGGTGCAAAAGCATTAGCGAAAAAAGTTTCTCAGCAACGTGTGTTACAACCTGATTTTGTGGTCAAGCTTGACTCACTCAGAACCGTTAAAAGCGAAGGCAGCATCACCAGCTGGATGGATTACACCCTAGAGTTAACCAGCTCTGTGCTTAATCCATACACTCGCGAAAAACTGTCACACCCGAATTTAGGCAAAATTCGTGTTAAGTCTGAAGATGTACGTGATCGTGCAGAGATGAAATACGTTAAAGCCAGTAATCGCTACTTAAGTGGTTTCCGTTATTTCGATGGCGCCCATGTGAATGCAGTGATTAATGACATGGCCTCTCGTGGCATTGATATCTTGTTGACGCGGATGCTATCTGAAATGCCTTCTACCGCTCAGGTTTTGGGCATTAAGGGCAACCAAATCAGTCTGGATAGAGGCCAAAATGCCGGAGTACTTCCCAATGAAACCATGATCATTTTCAGTTATGAAGCAGGCTTTGTTGATCCTATTGGGGTGGCTCATGTCATGCCATCCAAAAATAGCGCCACAGGTAAAATCATCCGTTGGAAAGATAATAAACTGGCCGATCAAATCAAAGCTCAATCTGAAAATGGTATCTACCGTCCTGCAAGTGGTTCGAAGATTTTTGCTGTTTCTGTAGGAACGCCAAAAGACTTTTTGGAGAACCGTACATGATAAAACCACTAGGGAAAGGACTTCTGCTATGTGGATTAAGCTTACCTTTACAAGCAGAAGTCATTGTTCTACAGGATGGAACCTTGCAAACTCATGCCTGCGCCTATGGGCGTGGGGCTATTGCGATCAGTGGTGCTAAAGCTCAAGGGGCTTCTGAAATTGCTGCTTTTTTGCGTGCTCATAAGCAACTGAGTTTGAGTGGGAGCAAGCAAGATATTCAAATCAATGATGAAACGGCAAAAACGTATTCATCACAAAGAGAATTATTACTTGAGGGATTACAACAACAGGCTTTAACGTTAGATACCTCGTCACCAGTACTGCAAGGTAATGATACTTGTGTAACGGTGAGTTTAGCCCTGAAGCAATCTGTTGAAGAAAGCGATCTCAATTGGGACGATGGGGCCAAAGACGTTAGTGTAACGGTTATAGGTGAAGGCTGGAAAACGACAGATAATAATGCACGCCAAAATGCGGAACAAGATGCATTACAACGTGCTTTATCTCAAGTGGTTGGCGTGTGGCTCAGTCAGCAACATAGTCAGTCTTCGTTAACTCAAACATCGATTGATAATGATACCGAACAAATGCAGATGCGGGATGTGATTGGTCAGCAGTTATCCATGCATACTGAGGGATTGATCAAAGAGTGGCGTACTTTGGCCTCTAAGCCAATTGAGCAGCAAGGCATACAAGTGACGCTTCAAGTCTTAGTGGAAAAGCAGCCGCTCATCCAACAAACCTCACAACTCCTTAAGCAAATCGGTTCACCCACGGTAAGTTTAATCGCTTCAGAACCCCTTAAGTCACTTATTTCGATTTGGTTAAGTGAACAAGGTATTGAGATCAGCGATAACTCTGCATTAAAAGTGTCTGCTGACTCTCAGTTAAGAGGATCGGGACAAAACCGACGTCTGCATTTATCCGTTAAAGTGCATGATGTAAATAATAATGTTTACTCTCAATGGAAAAACGATCCTTCATTACTGGCATTGCCATATGATGAACATGTGCTTGCGGATCTCACTGAAGTTCACTTAGCAAACGATGAGCAACATCTCGCGTTACTTGAAAGTTTGCAAAAGGGCTTTACTCAAGTAGTGGCTCGCGGTGGTATTCAGCGCAAGTTACTCATTCCTAATTCCTTAATACAAAATAAGGCTGAACTTATTCAAGTACTCAATTCACTTGCTGGTGTTAGCCATGTTTCTCTTGAGCAGAAACATGATCACTCAGTTGCCTTGGTGAGATACAAAGGCGGTAATGGTGAACTTGCCAATATCCTGAATATGGCATTATCGGCTATTGCAGTAAAAAACGTTCCTAACGTAAAAATTAAAAACAGCTATACACTCAGTTACCTGTAAGGACACATGATGAAAAAAACACTAATTGCACTGACTCTTTCTATGTCATTTACTGCACTGGCTAATGACAATTTTAACCTTGATGATTTACTGCCTGCAAAACCTAACCAAGAAGTTGTAGGCGCTCAAGATGTAAAGGTGAGTGGTGATGCTGTCGTAGCCAAAACTGACACTAAAGTTGCTGCTCAAGCCGCCGTTGCCGTAGCTCATCAGCAATTACTTGAAGATGACGAAGATGGCATCAAAATGGTGCAAGTTGGAAGTGGTACTGGGATTTTATCCATCGGTAGTGCCAGTTATACCAGTTATAACAATATCAATGCGACTCTGCTTTCTAAGCGCGCAGCTTATAACAAAGCGTATTTGATCGCCAAAAAGCAATTGATTGAAAACATGAAAGGTGTAGAGCACCAATGTAGCAACTTAGTTGCAGAGAGTATGGATGCTATTGATACTGGTGTTGACAGTGTTGCTAACTCGACCAGTGCAATGAAAGAAGCTTGTCAGGAAGCTGTATCAGGTTCTCTAGCAGGATTTGTCACCTTTGATGTTAATGATGATGCACAAAGTAAGTTGGTTCGTGTCAGCCTTATCTCAACGCCAAAAACTCGTGCTCAAATTAGCCAAAATAATGGTGCAGTAGTGGTCAATACCGATCCGAATAGCATCTTTAAACAAGTGGTTGCAGATATTAAAAGCGGCGTATTGCCACCAGTAGGCGCTAAAATTCTTTCTCATGCAGAAACGGGTGAAAAGATTGTATTAGGTTTTGGTTCGGCCATTATTCGTCAAAATCGAAATGCCAGCATGGCTCGTAAATTGAAGAAAAGTGCTAAGCGCCAATCGCAAACACGCTCTCGCTCTGCGTTGTTAGCCACCATGAAAGGCGAAAAAGTGTATTGGCAAGGACGTTTTGATGAAAGCCAAATGGAAAGCGCTCAGCAGTTTGAATATGACGATCCTAATTTAAACGATCCTCAGCAAGTTAAGGTACTGGACGCTGACCGCAACCAGTTTGTTAACCAAATGAAAGAAAGCGAAGAGTATGCCACTATTGCCAAAGGGAAGTTACCGGCAGGCGTAAGCTCTAAAAGCTTTACTAGCGCTGATGGACATTGGCAGTACACCATTTCAGTTTACGCGCCTAGCTTAGAAGCCGCAGCGAAAAAAGCCAATGCTGAAATGGTCAGTAAAATCCAAGGGCAAGGTGTCGTAAGCCGTTCAGGGCGCAAAATTATTGCCGAAGGCGGTGTAAACGATAAAGCGAAAAACCCGAAAGCCGCTTCTGGCCAAGTGTCTAAAAAGGGAGATCTTTAATGATCAACAGCCTTTTGCTGCTGACATTAAGTGTAACTGGAGCTGATTTTGAAGTTGAAAGTCTCATAACACGACAGAGTGGCTTTTTTAAAGTACAAGCTGTCGAGAATGGGGCTCGAGTTATGCTCCTCAATCCCAACGCCAAGCCTGCTATTGAGCAGGCTTGTCGGCGGGCATTGACTTTACCGACTGTACAGCAACTTAAGCGCAAGCTTAAATCCGAATTAGAGCTAAGCCTTCATAATAATAATGGTGACACAAAACATCGGTTACTGACTTTTGATATTCCGGATTCTGTTCACTATATAAATGCATCAATCGATGACTACCAACAACAGAAGCAATCTTCTTGGTGGTATTGTCAAGGTACAGTAAAAGTAAGTTCAGAATCGGAAACGTTAGCAGGTTTAGCCATACGCTACGCTTGGGATATCGTTAATACTGAAAGAGATATAAATACGAAGAAACTTAAGCTTAAGTCAGTATTACCTTATGCGATTAATCACCCAAGTACACATCATGACGCCATTTCGTTAATTGTTCATAATGCGGCCAAAGATAAGCAATTGGCTTATATCCAGAAATATCACTTACAGCCTGAAAAGTTAAAGCTTGCTAAATCAAAACAAGTTGTGAGTAACGCTTTGCTCAATCATAACCAGCTAAAACAAGCTTACGAGTATGTTGCAGAATGTGATTCTTTAAATTGTCGAAAGCTTAAATTAAGCATTGAACAAAAGTTAGAGCAGCAAGAGCAGCAAACCGCTGATGATTTAGACAGTTATTTTAGGGAATAATCATGTTACCGACTAATAAATGGATTTTGTTGACCAGCTTGATATACACCTCTGCCGTTTATGCTGATAACGATCCTGAGTTTGAGGCGTTTCTTAAAAATCATGAGTCTGAGTTTTCACAATATCAACAGCAGATAAAGCAAGAATTTCAGCAGTTTGAAAAAGAATGGAAAAACGCGGAAGCGGAATATAAAAAACGCATTTCTAAAAAGTGGGAAACCGCAGAGCTGCCAAGTAAAAAAGTATGGGTCAGTTACAGTGAAGATTTAAATCAGCGTACAAAAGTCGATTATGAAAAAGGCGTAGTTCAAATTGAACTCAAAAAAGAGGTGATCAAGCATAATGTTCTGATTCAAGCTAAGACTCAGTTAACCCAATTGAGCCGTACCACTCCAACTCAAGCGATAAAATCAGATCCAATCGTGCGTCAAGTGGTTAAGGCGATTAAGGTCAATCAGCAAATTCAAACGAAGAGAGAGCAGAAGCTAACTAAGCCAGTAATTATTGAGCAGAAACCATTAGCACTAAAGGGGCTGAAAGAACAACCAATCATTAAGCCCGCTGTACTTACACAAGTATTAACGGAAGCGCCCGTAGTAAAAGAAGATAAAGACTTTGTCACTGTTACCTACGCGTTACCTAAACAATCTTTTTATCAAAAAGCACAACCGTATTTAAACCAAGTAAAATCAGAGTCTGAGCGCTGGAAACTCCCACCATCATTGCTTTTAGCAATCATTCATACTGAATCCAGTTTTAATCCAATGGCTCGCTCATCCATTCCTGCATTTGGTTTGATGCAAATTGTTCCTTCAACAGCAGGTAAGGATGTGAGCCAATTTATCCTTGGTGAGCCGAAACTCTATACACCTGAATACTTATATCAGGCCAGTAATAACATTGAAGCGGGTAGTGCTTATTTGCATTTATTACAAAATCGTTATTTCAAGCACGTGAGAAATCAAAAGGCAAAAACCTACCTTAGTATTGCGGCTTATAACACCGGTATCGGCAATGTGGCAAAAACACTAACAGGCACCAAATCGTTACGACAAGCAGCAATTAAAGCGAATTTAATGTCTCCTGATGAGATCTACAGCAAGCTTTTACGCGATTTACCCGCACAAGAAACTCGAAATTATTTAAAGAAAGTTCAGGCTCGTTCGAAAAGCTACGAACAACATCTAAAAGGAATTTAATCATGAAAAAATCAATAATGACTCTAAGCTTACTGCTTTGTTTAAGTGCGTGTAAGTCAACGTCGACGACAGAATCGAAGCCGCTTCATAACGACGATAGTGTACCGAGTTGGGTACTTCAGCCAACATTAGAGCATGCATTTGCTTCCAGTTCATGTGTACCTTGGTCAGGCAGTTTATCGATAGATAAAGCACAAGCAGTCGCAGCAGCGAGAGCCGATTTAACTCAGCAGATCAAACTAAAGTCTGCGGTGCTCGATAAGTTGTATCAACGCAAAATTGAACATGAGCAAGCAACTAACGTGGGTGGTACGTTTGAACAAGTGAGTAAACAGGTAGCGGAACAAAACTTAGTGGGCACAAAGCCTGAAAAAGTGGCGTTCGCCAAGTTAGATAACGTAAAGCAATTGTGTGTATTAGTATCTATGCCTGCCCCTAAAAAAGCGTTTGATGAATTAGTGTCATTATCAGGTAAGAAATTAGATCCAACGTCAAAACAAGCGCTTTATGAAGAGTTTAAAGCTCAAAAGGCGATGAAAGCATTGGAAAGCGAATTGAAATCAATGAAGCACTAGGGCTTGTTGAACTTTTGTGCTTATTTTTGTAGCAAAAACTGGTTATCTTATGCAAGACGGAGTCTGTGCAGTGTAGTTATTACCGACATATACAACTGTCGTTATTTCGTTTCCACATAAATAAACTATAACGCAGCAGAAGTGACCAATTTACGCTGTCTTAGATGCTTTTGAGCACTTCCTGTTCTGTGTTGTGACCAGTTCACTTAGATTACTAAGCTTCACTGCTGACGCCTTGAACAGAAAAACGCTCAAATAGCACAAAATTCAAGCCTGGAAGATCAATCGGCCCTAAGCCCTTTTTTAATTTAATCAACGATAACAAGGAACTGTAATGAGAGAGATATTCTTTTTTGATACAATGTTAACCCCTAAGATCATCACGTTTGTGTATTGGTTGATGTTATTTGGAACTTTGATATCAAGTTTAGGCATTATGTTTACTAAATACGGTGGTGGTTTCTGGTATGGTTTAGGTGTTTTGATTGCAGGGGTTATTGGCACCAGAATTTGGTGTGAATTATTGATTGTTTTGTTCAAAATCCATGAAAATTTAAACAAAATAGCTAATAAATCTGAATAAGATATGTCTCGTCCTAAAATACGTTGACGGTTTTAATGTAAATCCAAGAGCATTTGCTCTTGGATTTTTTTATGCACTTGGTTCGGTGTTTTCATCTCTAAACTTAAATGCGGTCTCATATCGTTGTATATCGCTATTGATTCATCGATGAGCAACTTTAATTCATCAATATTTTTACATTGATATACAAGGAACTCCTGCTTCAGTATACCATTCACCCTCTCTGCGAGTGCATTTTGATAGCAGTCATAACCATCAGTCATTGAGGGTATTATATTATTTTGCTTAAGTTTATTCTGATAAATAGCAGAGCAATATTGTAACCCTCTGTCTGAGTGATGAATTGCGTTACGTCTATAACACCTATGGCTAACAGCCATATCTAGCGCTTTAACCACGTCTGTCGCTTTCATTCCATCACTTAATTCATAGCCCATTATTTTTCGACTATAAGCGTCAGTGACAAGCGAGAGATAATGCACACCATCATCACTTTCCACATAAGTGATATCACTTACCAAGACTTCTTCAGCTCTTTGTGGCGTGTAATCCTTTAACAAATTCGGATGCTTTTTCATCCAATGCTTACTGTTAGTCGTTTTCCTATAACTACGCTTGGGTTGAATTAGCAGGTGTTCTTCCCTCAGATAGTCGAATAGGCCATCTCGCCCGAGCTTTATGCCTTCCTCCATAAGTTGAGGCTTCAGAAGATAGTACAGTTTCCTACCGCCTAATCGTGGCATAAATCGCCGTAACGCTAGCACCATATTTTTTACTGGAGCTAACATGATAGCCCGTTTTTTATCTCTATATTCCCTTTGATAAATTGATTGCCTCGTCATGCCAAGAAGCTTACAAGCCTTGCTTAAACTTACTTGCTTTTGTACCTGAAGGTTTCTTGCTCCTTGGCTATAAGCTTTTTTCGCAACCCTATACCATGTTCAGCATCAATAATATCGACGACTTCATTAAGTAATAGGTTACGTAACTTTTCATCCTTCAACTCTCGCTCTAAGCGCTTAATCTTTTGAGCTGGTGTTTCTTTGGCTTTAGGTGATTTAGACATGGTTATTTTCGGTGGTTGACACCAATCTAGCTTACCGTGTTTTCTCAACCATGTAAGTACTGTTGAGCGACCTTGGATACCATAGATTTTTTGAGCTTGCTTATAGGTCATATCACCTTTTTCAACAGCTGCAACAACCTGCAATTTAAAGCCTAATGAATAATCACGTTGTGTACGTTTTATATAGGTAGGATCTGGGTTTGTCATAATAAGTCCTAAATGTGTAAACACATTTCAGGACGGGACAATAATTTAAGCTCAAAGGCACAGCTACATTTCTGTGCCTTATTTATAGCAACCCAAACCGTTGATGACTTTAAACAGAAACTCAGCAAGCATGAGTACTCTGCCGATTTCACAAAATTATACGATGAATACATCACTCGCTTTGGCTGTCGAGGCGTCAAAGAAATTGATATTGCCACACCGAGAATGTCTGAGAACCTTCCTCATATTTTCAATACATTAAAACAAATCGACCTAGAAGATAATGCGACGTTAAACGTGAAAAAACGCAGTGAAGCCGCTTATGAACAACTGCTTCAGATCGCACGAGAAATGGGTAAAGAAAAGCGCTTTGTAATGCTAGCCAAGGTTTATCGTGACATGAATGGTTACCGCGACCACCCGAAATATATGTACGTTGTTGCCGTGGGACTGTTGAGACGAAAAGTCTTACAGTTAGGAAACCAATGGGCAAGAGAAGGGCGTATTGATAGTGCGGAGCAGATTTTTAACTTATCGGTTGAACAAGTTTCCCAAGCTGAGAATGACAGTAATTTACAACTTATGCCGTTGGTTGAAGCTAATATCGCGCCGTATGCCAAGGTTGCGCATGTCAAGGACTGGCCGAGAATAATCGATAGCAGAGGAAAAATTTATCGTGCACTTCCTGAAACCAAAGAGGGCGAAATTGTGGGAGAGGCAATCTCTCTTGGGATAATTAAAGGGCGTGCAAAAGTGTTACTCGACCCTTATGAAAAGCCGTTGAACAAAGGTGAAATTCTGGTTTGTAAAGCCAGTGAACCAAGCTGGGCTCCGGTGTTTATCAATGCATCTGGTGTAGTTATGGAAGTGGGAGGACCACTTCAACACGGAGCCATCATTGCCCGAGAGTACGGCTTGCCTTGTGTGAGCAGTGTTTACGATGCGACTAAAATCATCAAAGACGGTGATTGGATTGAGGTGGATGGTTCCGATGGCATTGTAAGAGTGGTAAATGAACCGAATTTGTAATTTGAACAAGTCTAAAAGTTATATAGATGTGAGGTATATCCATAAATCCATTTAGGAGAAAAAACTTAAATATCAGCCTGAACAGTGATTGAATTCCTTACCAATTAAGTTGGAAGTAACGATTAACTTTTTATATTTTAAATCAGTATAAAAGTAACTTCAGAGCAAGGTATATTATGGCCTTTCAACCTTCATTGTCTGACCAAGCAGCTAAAGGGCAGCTTTATTCAAGCTGTTTTATCAAGGAAATTAATTCGGTAAGTTCTTCCCCTGAAGGCTCAGTTCATTGTAGTTACTCGGCCAAGTTATCTTTTTTTGATGGCTATATCTATAATATTCAAATCGTTAATGGCCAATTAGAATCAATAAAGTTAAACGCTGAAGCGTCGGAGGCATTAAATAATCCCAAACCGCATTTAACTATGAACGAAGATACGCTCAGTAGAGCTAGAACGCTTAACTGGACAGGCTTGTATCATGAATTTTGTCAAAACGGAGGTAAGGCAAAAACTAAAGAGGGACAGTTAATTAGTCGAGGTACCCATCAGACATTTACCTTTGGTGAAGCGACTAATAAGGGTGTTCCATATCAATACTCTCTTGGGGGAGAGTTTGATACAAGGAGCCCAACGGTTGCTGATACTGTTACTCAATCGTCCTTTCCCTCTAGACAACCATCATCACCAAAAAAACGGGCCTCACTCCAGCAAGAGCCTCAATATGATAGTGTCCCAGATGATCTTAAGGAAGCAATAACATCGTCTGCAAATCATCCAAGAAGAAGTACAACTGAAAAACCCAAACCAGCTAAAAAGCCATCAACGATCCCAGCTTCAAAGCTAAGGCCCTCACAATCAGCCCCTAAAAAAGCACAAGCAGGTAATGGAACTAAAACGGTTATTGAGTCAACAGAGTCACCTAGAAGAAAGCCTACGAGAAAAGCACCGCCTGTACCAAAAGCTCTTGATATGACCCCAATGTCACAATCGGAAGCTACTATAGCTGGGAATGTTCTCAGTAAAGTTAAACTGCTGGAGCAAGTACAACACCAACCTCAACCACCTAGTATTCATATATCTGGACGTCAATATAGAGATAGTACGTCCGATTCTGCTTATGGAAGTTCTTCTTTACCTTCGACACCTGTTGATCTTGCTCATCCTCATGTGGACACTTCCACTGGAGAATTGATGTATAACACTCTACCGTCGGGAGTTAAGCCCGCTACAGACGGTCTAAAATTAGCTCCCGTAGTTAATCCAAGTGATTTGCTTTCTGTGGATAGTGGTCTTCGAGAGCATTCCCTTAGGGCTTGGCAGGAACACTTAGAACAACGGGAGCAGGCAGTGAAAGTCATTGAAGAAGAGAGCAAGAAAGCGATTGCATGGGTTCGTTCTTTTGATGAAAGAGAGTCAAAATTAAAGCTTCAACAAGAAGCTCTACTTAAGGAAAAAGCACAGATCCAAATATTAGATGAGTTTAGGGCAAAAGATCAACGCTCACTATTTGAAGCTCAAGCTTTATTCCATAAAGAAAAAAAAGCGTTTGAAGAAGCGAAAGCCAACAGTTCAGGCACAGAAATAGACCAATTAAAAAAAGAAGTGGAGAGATACAAAGTAATCATTGAAGAAAAAGATGTACAGATTCTTAAATTAACTGAGCAAGTAAATAGGGATGCAGCAAGCGCCAATGTGAAATCAGCAAAACAGCAAGTAGATGAAGAGCGTATGGCGGCTATATCTGTGCGAGAGCAAGAAATCCAAGAAAGGGAAACGAAACTTCAGCATGAATTAAGTGATATGACGAATAAACATCAAAAAATGAAGTTAATTCAAGAAAAATCAAAACAATTAGAAGCGAGTTTACAAGCAAGGGAACGTGACTTAGAGCGTAAGTTAGCAGAGCTTAGTCAGCAACAGGCCGATTTAGAGCATGCTCGAAATGGATTTGAGGTGATGAAAAAGAAAATAGTAGCTCAATATCAAGCAGCCCTAACACAGTGTCAAAATAAAGATCAGTTCCTTGAACAAAAGCAACAAGAACTTATTCAAAGGGAAATGGCAATACGTGCTAGAGAAGCACAAATCGTGCTGTAGTCATCCCTAATTTTTAGGTTTAGATCCTGAAAATTAGGCACAAAAAAACCGACTTGCGTCGGCTTGTATCATCTTTAAGATGATGGTACCAGAGGTGGGACTTGAACCCACACTCCCGAAGGAAACGGATTTTGAATCCGTCATGTCTACCAATTCCATCACTCTGGCATTTATCGTCAGGCTATTGCCTTAACAGTGGACTCGAATTATACCCACGGATTTTGTGTTGGCAAGGGCTTTCCATCGTTTATTCGCTTTTTCACATTCAAGCGGATGAAATTCCGTCATTTTGATTTGATTTCACTTCCATTGAGACTTCCTACTCACCTAATTTCTAACGCCATTTTTCCTAAAAAATGCTTGTCAAATTGACTTTCGTCAAGGCAACAAAATGTGAATTCAATTTAATGATTTATATCGTTTTTTTTGCTGCGACATAGTGTCGCAGTTTGTTGTTAATTGATTGAGGTTGAGTGTTAACAAGCGCAAAATTTCCCTACAAAATGATAAGGAGCGTTTAACAATGCGATTAAATTCTTTAAGTGCCTTACTGGTTTCCATGTATGCGATTTCTAACTATGCTTGGGCCGAGGCCGATCCTGTTTATGAAGTGATTGAAGTTCGCGGTCATGTATACAAGCAAGATAAGGTTACCGAGCAAGCGGTTACTTCTCCTAATTATGCTATTCCCACCAGTGATTTGGCTGATCTCTTGACTTCTTTACCGGGTGCAAATGTGAACGCCAATGGACCCATTAGCAAAATTGCTCAATATCGTGGTTTGTATGGTGACCGTATTGCAACTCAAGTCGATGGCCTAACCTTGGCGGGCGCGGGCCCAAATAGCATGGATGCACCAATGAGTTACGCCAGTGTATTAATGACGGAATCCATTGAGATGATCCGAGGTATTGCCCCTGTCAGCAGTGGCGTGGATACCTTAGGTGGCAGCTTGAAGGTGAATACGGTTAACCCTGATGTGGGTGATCAGTGGGCGCATGTGCTGGGTCAGTTTACAGATAATGGCGAGCAATCACAGCTGGGGGCGATCACTAATTTGTCTTGGGGTGAGCAAGCAGTGCTATTGCATTATGAGCAAGCTAAAGGTAATGATGCTGTAGAAGATGGCGCGGGTCGTAAAATTGTTCCAGGTGAATACGATAAACAGCAATTTGGTGCAAAATATCTGATTGAGCTTACACCAGAGCATAAAATTATGCTTAGCTATGGCGCGGTCAATACGGGGAACTCAGCCAGTCCTGCACTGCCAATGGATATTGATTTTATCGATACCGATCGTTACAAGGTTTCAGGCAACTCTGAATTTGGTTGGGGAGAAATGAACTGGCATATCGGCTGGCAAAACGCCCGTCACGGTATGTCCAACAGCTTATTGCGTCCAGTCAAATCTCCAATGATGGCTCGCTATAACCGTGCTGACAGTACAGGTGTTGATGCCAGTGTGGCATTTGAACTTGAACAGTGGGAATTTGGCTTGGATTTTCAGCAGAGCGTTCATGATTCTTTGATCACCAACCCTAACAATCCAATGATGAAAGTGGATAACTTTAAAGAGGTCGAATCACAAACTCTCAGTGCTTTTGCTCAGTGGTCTGAAACCTATGGTGACCATAGCTGGCAGTTAGGTACTCGAGTTAAGCAGTACCACAATGATGCAGGGAAAGTCAGTCACTCTATGGCGATGATGAACCCGAATATTAAAGCCTTAATGGACAAGTTTAACCAAGCGGACAGAAGTCAGAGCCAAACAGGTGTTGATCTCGTTGCTCAGTGGTTATATGCGCAAAACGATGAAATTAACTGGCGTGCTAGCCTTGCCCGTAAACAATCCAGCCCAAGTTATCAGCAGCGATATTTGTGGATACCGATGCAAGCGACAGGTGGTCTCGCTGATGGGCACACCTACATTGGCAATGTTGATTTAAAGCTGGAAACCGCTTATCAACTTGAGTTTGGTGTTGATCTCAGTTCAGGGCCACTCAACCTTGCGCCAAGAGTGTTCTGGCAAAAGATTGATAATTATGTGCAAGGTGTCACTGCGACTGATCCTAAAGTCAAAATGGTGGCAAAAATGATGGGAGACAGCCAACCGTTAATGTTTGCGAACACAGACGCTAAACTCTATGGCTTTGATGTCGAGGCTCAATATCGATTTAATGATAACTGGCAGCTGGCGATGATCAGCAGTTACACTCGTGGTAAGCGTACCGATATTAAAGATAATTTGTATCGTTTGGCGCCACTTTCTGGCTCGGTATCGTTAAATTATCAACACCAAAATTGGCGTTCACAACTGATTTGGCGAGGAGCGGCTAAGCAAGATAAGGTATCGAATATCCAAAACGAAAAAGCCACAGCAGGTTATGGGATCATGAATGTACTTGCCGCTTATGAAACTGATCAGTGGTTAATCAAGGCGGGCGTAACCAACGTATTTGATAAGGAATACCAAAATCACCTTGCTGGCTATAACCGAGTGATGGGCAGTGACATTGCTGTTGGTGAACGTTTACCGGGTTATGGACGCCAAGTTTGGGCTTCTCTGCTTTATAGCTTTTAGATATTCCTGAGATAAACCCTATGTGCTCCTTAGTTCTTTTGACCAAGGAGCACAATGGCGAACATTAAGTCATAGATGCGCCTAGCCAGTTTCCATTCATTCTCATATTGAATTTTGCATAACTTATTCGGCTTTCAGCATCTGATAGTTCGCTTCTTAATTGGCTAACTCTTTCACTTAATCGACGGTTGTCACTTTCTAACCCTGCAACATATCTACGATGACTCTCTTCTTCTTCTCGTTTTCTTCTGATTTCATCTTGAATGGCTCGATAGGTCTTGGCCCCTTTATCAACAAGCACTTGTCGAGTTTCATTATTCGCAAGATCGAGCGCTGTTTTTTGCTCAAATGTGCCTTTTGTATTGTCATTTAAGCTTTGCCCGAGGCAAACAACATCAATTACTTCGGACATGGTATGAGCATCACCATGTTTAGCCGTATATTGGATTAGGTTTAGACCATTTTTACATTGCGATAATTTAAACAGACCTGAATTGAGACAAGTATCAAATGCTTGGTGATGATGGGTTTGAATGGCAACTTCTAACACATGCAGTCCGTTGATTTCTTGTGTTCTTTGGGCTCTGAGCTCAGGCAGATCCCAAATGATTTCAAACACAGCTTCACATTGAGTATTTCTCGCGGCTAAGTGGATGAGGTTCTCACCTTTTGCGGTTTGAGTAGCAGTATCACACTTAGCTTGTATAAGCTGAGTCACACCCTTGACATCACCATGCCTGACCGCCGTTGCTAGGGGAGTGAATCCTAAAGAACTTTTTTGAGTGCAAAGCTCTGGGTGAAGCTCAATTAACACTGATAGCGAAGCTGGCTTTTTCCATCGGCAAGCAAGATGCATTGGGCCTTGTCGTTCTTGGTCATCTTTTCCTACGAGTTGGATCTCCAAGTTTGGTTTATTTTTCAATAAAAGGTGCAGACATTCAGGGTTATCTACCAAAATAGCTCTATGTAATGGACGGAATCCAGCCGCTGATTTTTGCTCTAATGTCGTTGCATCCGCAACAGCTAGGATTTGGGTTACTACCTGAGCGCTTTGGCTGAATAATGCTTTATGAAGTGCATTTTGCCCTTGAGAATTGGTCACATTTATAGAGTAATGATTTAAAGAAAGTAAGTGGCGAACAATATCTTCGGAGCCTTTAGCTGCGGCTATTATCAGCAGATTGTTTTTGTCTTTATCTTGAACATCTAAATTGGTATTTACTGCAATAAGTCGTTTGGTCAAGGTCAGTTGTGATTCAGATACTGCTTTAAGCAACACATTGGCTTTGATGGTGTTATTACATTGCTCAAAAAATGAATCTGGCATTAGGTTTAATGTTTTAACATCATTTAAACTCGGATCGTTTTCAGCTAACGCGCTTAATGTTTGTGATCTGAGTAAACGTTGCTTATCCAACTCAGGTTCGCCGAGTTCTAGATGGAACAGCTTAACTTCATCAAGGGTTAAGTTGGACAGCCAATCGGTTCCATTACTGGCGGCTAAGTTACCCTGTTCAATTAAAAATTGGGCTTTATTACAGAGCTTAAAGGTTAGGTTTTGATATTGTTCCTCACTCAATAAATGACAGTACATACCAGCAAAATGCGTGACTGTTTGCAACTGCTGAAGTTGGCGTACATGTTCGACTTCCCGTTCTAGAACAAGAGAGAAATTGCTTTGTAATGATGCTCTCATGCATGGCGTTTTACACCAGTTTTGCCAAGGTTGCATATCTTGTAATGCAATTGCCCCACTGCCTATTAGCGTCTTTTGTCTGGCTAAGACAATTTGAGCACAAGCCTCTTGCAATTGTGATGTTGACATAAGCGAGAGCACATGAGTGGTGACTATTTCTGCTAGCTCATTGGCATGAGTTAGGGCATTAACATGCTCGGTTAAGCAGGCTTTGTATTTTGAATGTAAGTGTGTAATTAGGGCCGCTGAGTGGGCGTATGTTTTTGTTATTTCAAGTAGCTGAGCTTGAAAGCGCTCCGCTTTGGTATAGAGCGCAGAAAATTGCTTATTTAAGCTTTGTAGTCGAGCTTGACGGATGCTTTGGCTACATTGAACGTTAAAGATACACTTACACGCACTGTGACAAAAGGTGCCCAAGCTCTGAGCCTGAGTCATGACTTGGAAGTAGTGTTCTTGGATAAGCTGGTCACAAATTGTAGCTAAATCCATTGAGTTGAGCCGACTAAAATCTCGCTGCCACATGTAAGGAGTAAGCACTTTTAGCGCTCTATCTTTATTTAAAAAACAAAGTCGATCACAAATTTTCTGTGTCAGAGCTGAAGTCATAGGTTGTGGAAGCTTAGCAAGGTATGGGTGATGTTCGAATAACTTGACCAGTTCTTCTAAACTCTCGGCACTATCGATGATTTGAGCTGCAAGAATAAAACTTGTGTGAGGATCGGATGAAAAATCGGCTTTAACGATATCATCGGCCTTAACAGTCCTTATGCCTTCGGTTGCCGATTCATAAACATAGCTGCCCATCATTTTTAATATCGTGCCAGACGTTTTTTGCTCGGAAGCCATTTGAGGAAAGTTAATCAGAACCTCGGGTTGGTCTGAAGTGACTTTGTGAAAGAGAGATTGGATGAAATACAATTGCTGAGCTTGAAATTGCTTCTCTAATGGTACTTCTGTCGGCAACTTGCTACATTCATCGTACTCAGGTGGCTTGCACATAAGGTCGAGAAATCCACTGGGTAAAGTGGCATGTGAGTGAGATGCAGTACGACATAATTGGTGTGAAACAAAGTAGGGTTGTAACCAAGCGCTGGCCCATGCTTTACACTGCAGTAGGACTTCTTTCTGTTGAGATATTCTTTGTGTAAAGGGTAAGCTTTTGGGCTTGACTGCAATAAAACCACATTGATAACAAATGGTGTTGATCAAGTAATCTATTTGCCCTTTTGAAAGCGGCTGTTTAAATGTTTTCTCGGCATTTGCAATGAGCCATCCATTTACGGCGTTAGCTACTAGTTTTTGACCTGTGGCTTGTAGCAGTTGCTCACCTTTTGATGAGCATATGACTAAAGCCATTAGAGCAGTCTTAGCGCAGGGTTTTTCTTCCCAAATATTACAACCAGGTGCAAACCATACTTTTATGGCTGATTGTTTGTCTTGTTCCGCAATGCTTGGGTCATTGAGCATTTGCAAGAAAAGAAAAGTATCTGTGAGAAAGTCTTCTGCTAAAAACACTTTTTCGTCGAGTTGATGGACTTGATTGCTTAATTTTTTAAGGGCATTCCAGTGTGAACCATCCATTCTAGGGCCGAGAGAACGTATAGATGAATCTAATAATGTTTTAAACCCTTCTAAAAATGAGTAGCTTTGTCCTTTAATCTCGATTGTCGTGCTGATTGGGTCGCAAAAAACATAGGTTGATGTATCGACCGTTACTGATGTTGCTGCAGCCATTGTACTTCCTCACAAGATCATAAGTGCAATGGTTAGTTCAGAAAGCTGTAAATACGTTTAGTTCTGTATATTAAAAATAATTAACCTTTAATACAGAGCTGGAAGTTTACTTTTTGTATCCTAACTGGGCTTTTTAGCGAGTTTCCTTTGTAATGTACGGCGATGCATTCCTAACTGTCTTGCCGTTGCCGATACATTGCCATCATTTGCGTTTAAAACTTGATGAATATGCTCCCATTCTAGACGTTTAGGGTTCATAGTGACATCTTCATTAACGAGTTCATCAACATCGACTTTTTGTTCGTTTAACGCCATTAGCAAGGTTTGTGTATCGGCAGGCTTAGCAAGATAATTATCAGCGCCTAAACGAATCGCTTCAACGGCAGTAGCAATACTGGCGAAGCCGGTGAGTAGCACAATTTTCGCTTTAGGCAGCATAGCTCTGAGAGGTTGTATTAGGTTTAATCCGTTTTCCTCTTCGAGTTTCATATCCAGTAAGATATGGCTAGGGCAATGCTGTCTTGCTAGTAACAAGGCTTGAGTTCTATCGTGGCAGGCTTGTACTTCAAATCCATGACTACTTAAACGTCTTTGTAAAATTAAGGCTAAGCTGGTGTCGTCTTCAATAATAAGCAGTTTATTCATGGTTTGAATCTTTAGTGTTCGAGATTGTAGGTAAAGTTATCGTGGCAATGCAGCCTTGTGTTGGGTGTTGACTTAAGCTCAAAGACCCTAAGTTCCGTTCTAAACTCGCATGCGTCAACATCAATGCAACGCCAAGTCCTTTTTCACTTTGGACAAATTGTTTGCCTAAGTACGGGCGTAAACTTTCATCAATGCCACTGCCAAAGTCGCGAATGAGTATTTGGCATTCATCTTTTTGATTGTGCTGCGTTGATATTTCAAGCTTTGCTTGTAACATTGCCGCTTTTGACGCTTTGCCTGCGTTATCTATCAGGGTTAACAGTGCGGGTAATATACCATGGTCAATATTCAGTACCGATGAGTTGTTTTCATTGATTTGCCAATCAATTAGGCACTGAGGTAACAGTAACTGTGCTTTCTTTTTCGCATCATAAAGTAAATTATTGACCGCTACCTGACGTTTTTTGCCATCGCGAATGGCATCCGTAGCCAGTCGTAATTCTTGAAGGCTCGATTCACAACGAGACAAGTTATTTCCTAATTCTTCTAGTGCTTGCTCTGAGGGGGACTGTTTTAATTCGTCTAGCCATAATCGCATCGTGCATAAGGGAGTGGCTAATTGATGCGCCATTTGCGCTGATGATGCTCCTAAGGCAACGAGCTGCTCTTGTTTAAGTTGTGCCTCCCGCATGGCGCTGACTTGAGAGTCCCGTTGCTTCAGTTTTCTGGAAAATAATACCAACCCTGTATTGAGTACCACAACTGATAAAATAAAGTTCAGCCACATACCAATGTAATGGGAGCTCATACCCATTTGCGCCATATGTTTCATGTGGGGATCGAAATACAACATCACACTATAAGCAATGCAATTCATACCGCTAAACAGCCAAGATTTTCCTGGCGACATGGTGATACTGGAGATGGCAATGGGCACTAGCAAAAATGAAATGAAGGCGTTAGATGCCCCGCCAGTGAGATACAGCCACGCCAACCAAAAACTATTATCTATCAGTAACAGGTATAAGTGTTGTGAGCCAAACTCCTTAAGCTGGTTGATTTTACGATGACTGATGAGTAAATAGCCGAGTTCAATAATAAACAAATACATCAAAATCGAAGATTGATGCGTTAGCCCAAACCAGTCGCTTAATGCATAACTGAGGATAAGGCGAAACCCCCATCCAAGATAACGAGAGAAGGTTAATATTAGCTCAAGCTTATTAATGTTTAAGGCATTCATGTTTTTTGCAAGCTTTTGGTTTTAATAGTAAATATTTTTTTGAAAACGTTGAGGCTTAAATGATAACAGTAACTCAATAACAAAAGATGTCTTAAGACAATTTTTGGTAAAAAATTGAAAAGAATTGTGATTTTTTCAGTGTGAATATCGCGTTATAATTGACTACAAATGGTAAGGGTATAAAATCCTTCTCTAATAATTAAGCTAAAAAGGTGAAGCAATGACCAAGTGGAACGGAGACTATATCAGTCCATACGCAGAACACGGAAAGAAGAGTGAACAGGTCAAAAAGGTTACCGTATCAATTCCACTAAAAGTGTTAAAAGTGTTAACCGATGAGCGTACCCGTCGTCAGGTTGGCAATTTGCGTCATGCCACTAACAGTGAATTACTGTGTGAAGCTTTCTTACATGCCTATACAGGGCAACCACTGCCATCCGATGAAGATTTATCAAAAAGCCAACCAGATAGCATTCCAGCTGAAGCCAAAAAATTGATGGATGAAATGGGGATCGAGTGGGAAGAGCTTGAGTAATTCCTCTTTAGAAGCCTTATTTGAACAAACGCTGCATCAGGTTGAGTTGTGCTATCAACAAGCAGAACAGGTGTTGCAGCGTTCATTTCCTCGCCCTGAGATCAGTTTTAAGCTCAGTGGTCGAAGTGCTGGAATGGCACATCTTCACCTCAATAAACTCCGCTTTAATCAACAAATGCTTCAAGAAAACGGCTGTGATTTTATTAATGAAGTCGTGCCCCATGAGATCTGTCATTTGTTATGTCATCAACTGTATGGACGAGTGAAGCCTCATGGTAAGGAATGGCAAAGCTTGATGTGGAATCTGTACCAACAACAACCGAAAACCACTCACAGTTTTGATGTTGTTTATCGTCCGCAACAAACGGTGGATTATCAATGTGGTTGTGGCGTTGTGCAGCTCACGATTCGACGCCATAACAAAGTGGTGCGCAATCTGGCTTCTTATCGGTGTAAAAACTGTTTGCAGACGTTAACAAGCTTATAGGTTTGGCATTTTTGTATGAATATCATTTTGTTGACCCATCAAAGAGAAGTGTCTAAAAAGACCAATACAGGCGCTTTGGTGGTTGAGGAATTAGGAACAAAAGCAAGTGTTGTTGTGTGGGAAAGAACAAACCCAGACCACAAAGTACTGCAACACATTGAAAAAGGCACAGCGGCTTTGCTTTACCCTACTGAGGATAGTCAAGTTGTATCTAAAGAAAGCGATTTTGAAACTTACATCGTCCTTGATGGTACCTGGCAAGAAGCTCAGAAGATGTACAATAAAAGCCCTTACCTTAAAGCCCTTCCGAAAGTGAAGATTGAAACTTCAGCTCAGTCTATTTACCAGTTAAGACGAAATCAGCGCCAGAATGGTTTATGTACGGCTGAAAGTGTTATTGAGCTGTTGAAAGCAAAAGGATCTTCAACAGCAGCGGATCAATTACAGTCAAAATTGATTGAATTTGTCGCTAATGTTGAAAAAAATTAGGCTTTAGCTTTTTGAGTTTTCATCAATCTGTAGATAATGCTTAGACAGTGCTTTAATTTTGGCTTGGTTGATGGCATTTAAAGAATCAAAGTGCTGGTGGATTTGCTGTATTTTATCAAGGTATTTGGGGTTGTCGGCGGGGATATCTTGCCAATAACGGTTACGTTCAATTTCTTGTAGTTCACCGCTTTTTACCACTTTATTGAAGCTGATTTCTCGTTTTAAGCGAATGATCTCGCTTCGAATGAGCTTTAACAGTTTCTCTCGGCTCACGGTGCCTTTTCTTAATAAAACTTTTAGAGGATCTTCTTTACTGGATTCTTTATCAAGGTCGATTTCATTGATGATGCCAGATTGATATTCAATTTGTTGGCGTTTATAACCATTTGGGCAAGTGGTTTGAGTGTAAACGACTTTTTCCCCAAGAGTACATTTTAGAAAGCTATTGGCTAGAGCTGCATGGGAGAAAAATAGCATCAGTAAAGTAACCGCAAACCTAGCCATTGTTGTTGATTCCTTTCAGGTGTGTCCATTAAGTTAGAGCTTCATCCTGCTCTAACATCCATCATATTGTTCAAGCATAATACAAAAATTTGACGGTTTACAGAAAATGTTAATTTTTTGACTATACTCAGATTTTGTCATCCGAAAATGAAGTACAAGGAAGTATGATGAGCGTCGGATCCATTAAACCATCAAGCATTCAGCAACTGTTATCTCGTCAACAACAAGGTCAAAACCGTGGTAGTAAACTCACCACTAACCAACTCGCCGTTCAAGGGCATATTTTCCGCATAGATCAATTTTTAAAGGACACTGAAAGTCGTCTACTTTCATTATTTCAACATGTTGATTTAATGAAGAGCGAGCCTGAAGTGACTGATGGAAGTTTTATCAAGGCTATTCCCAATACCATGACGGCAATGACAGATTTAGATAACCTTAAGCATCAATTGGATTATCATTGCAAGCAAAATTCGAAAGTGATCAAGACGGTTTCTAAACTGGAATTACGTGAGTTAGATGGCGTAGTGAGTGCGAGAATGGACTTGGTGAATGAAGCCATTCAAATTGATTGGAAGCAATTTGAAGATAAGCTTTAATCACTTAGGATTAAATGCCCCACCTCTTGTGGCGAGGTGATTGATTATGAAATGGCACGATTGTGATAGTCGTGCCATTTACAGCTTAATCTACTTTTCTTGTAAAACACTCATTATCTATGAGTCTAGCTTTACCTAGCCAAGCGGCGACCAATACCACCAATGACTCATCTTCTGGGGTAATTTCATCAAGAGTATCAGCATGGCGGACAATCAAATAATCCGGTTTTAGCCCCGATTCCACCAATGATGCTTTAGCATGATCAATGGCGGTTTCAATTGCTAATCCGTTTTGAACTTCTTCAATCAACCAGTCCAAGGTTTGTCTAATAGCGGCTGCTGTTTCTCTTTGCTCCTCGGTAAGGTAATTATTACGAGAGCTCATGGCAAGACCATTAGTTTCACGGTACGTGTCGACACCAATGATTTTGATGGGCAGATCTAAGTCTTTCACCATATTTTTGATGATAGCTAACTGCTGATAGTCTTTTTGACCGAATACGGCTACATCAGGCTGAACCATATTGAACAGCTTGAGGACGACTGTGGCAACACCAATAAAAAAGTGAGGGCGACTTTCACTTTCACCGCAGTGACCAATCACATCTTCAGGAACGATTACTTTAGTGCTGTTTTCAGGTCCTTTCGGATAGATCAAATCCGTGGTTGGAGTGAACACCAATGCAGTTCCCACTCCCTCTAAAGCCTTTAAGTCTGCTTCAAGTGTTTTCGGGTAGCTGTCTAAATCTTCATGAGCGGCAAACTGAAGCGGATTTACGTAAATCGAAGCCACGACATGATCGGCATGTTTAAGGGCTGTCTCGACGAGAGACAAATGACCTTGATGTAAGTTGCCCATGGTCGGAACAAAGGCAACAGTCTCTCCCTTGGATTTCCACGTCTGAATTTGCTCACGAAGTTCGGTGAGTTTTGCTGTAACTTGCATTGCTAACTCACCACTTAATTGAACGTATGTTCTTCAGCTGGGAAAATACCATCTGCAACTTCTTGAATATAAGCTTTAACAGCAAGGCGAATATCACCAGTCTGCGCTAGGTAGTTTTTAGAAAACTTCGGAATATAACCGCTGGAGATCCCAAGAATGTCGTGCATGACTAAGATCTGACCGTCTGTATCTTTACCTGCACCAATGCCAATAACCGGGATGGTTAACGTCTCTGAGATAGTTTGTGCCAATTGAGCAGGAATGCATTCCACAACTAATAACTGCGCACCCGCTTTTTCAATCGCTTTTGCTTCTTCCAAGATGCGCTTGGCGTTTTCATCGCCACGACCTTGAATTTTAAAGCCACCAAATACATTAACAGACTGCGGCGTTAAGCCTAAATGGGCACATACCGGAATGCCACGTTCAGTAAGCATGGTTATGGTGTCGAGCAGCCAATGACCGCCTTCCAGTTTTACCATGCTTGCGCCTGCTCGCATCAACTTGGCGGCATTTTCCATGGTTTGCTCTGGAGTGGCGTAACTCATAAAAGACATGTCAGCGACAAGAAGGGCACGTTTTACTACGCTGGCAACACAGCGTGTATGATAGGCAACTTCATCAATGGTGACGGCACAAGTATCTTTTCCACCTTGGATCACCATTCCTAGAGAATCACCGACTAATAATACATCAATGCCTTCCTCGTCAAATGCACCAGCAAAGCTGGAATCATAAGCGGTCAGCGCTGTAAATTTGGTTCTGTCTTGCTTAAAGTTAAGCAAGCTTGAAGTGGTCACTTTAGCCATAGATTATACTTAAGATAAAAAGTTAATTAAGCCTAGATAAAACAGTTAGGCGGTCACTAAGAAGCGTAGATTGCCTCTAAAAAGGTAAACTTGAATCCTGAAGCCTTTGTAGGTTCTTGTCAATGATCGGTATCTAGCTCTTGCAACTCAGCTTGTAAACTTGGCGTAATTAAACTTCTAAGTGGAGTACCACAAGGCAAAACCAACTCAGGAGCAAGATCGAATAGCGGAACTAACACAAATGAACGTTGCTTCATACCGTAATGGGGGAGAGTCAGCCGCTTTGACGTAAGAGTGACATTATCATAAAGCAACATATCGAGATCTAAGGTTCTAGGTCCCCAATGCTCAAGCCTGACTCGACCTTGCTGTTGCTCAATTGCTTGTAAAGCATCCAATAACTCAATGGGGGAGAGCTGAGTTTCTAGGCTGGCAACAGCGTTAATATAATCCGGTTGCACAACCTCTCCCATAGGCACGGAGCCATAATAGGGAGAGATTTGAAAGCTACTTGATTCAGCGAGTTCTTTTAGTGCGATACAAGCATCATCCAGTTGAGCTGAAGGGTTTTCTAAATTTGCCCCTAATGCGACATAGACTTTAGCCATTTTGTTGCTCAGGTTTAGGCTTACGTGGTGCTCTACGGCGTCGCTTGGAGCCATTACGGTTACGATTATTCGATTTGTTCGCTTGGCGAGCGATTAATGTACGCTCTTCTTCAGAAGCATCGACAAAGGAGCGCCACCATTTGGCGATCTGATTCACTTTGCCCGTCTCAACTTCACCACGCATTAGTAGTAAGTCGTAAGCGGCACGGAACTTCGGGTGCTCAATGAGCTTGAAGGCACGAGTGCCTTGGTTTTTCTCTAACCTCAGTTGCAGTTGCCAGATTTCTTTCGAAACAGTACTAAATCGGCGTGGAATACCAATGCTACGGCATTGCTGCTCCATAACATCACCCATAGCAGCAACAAAGGCATCATAGTGTGACAAGCCGCCTTCGGTCATGATATCTAAGGCTTTTTGTTGAAGTGGGTACCACAAAATTGCAGCATAAAAATAGGCTGGAGTGACGGTTTTCCCTTGTTCGATGCGACGATCTGTATTTCTGAAAATCAGCTCGACCATTTTTCTTAGGGTTGGGTCGGACTCATCTTCCAATGCGCTAACGACTTGTGGGAACAAGGGTTGAAATAAGCCAAAATCATACAATAAGTGATAGTTGGCTACAGCTTTTCCGTTGAAAAATAGCTTAGAGACTTCCTCAAACATACGAGCGGCTGGAATGTCGCCCAGCAGTGCTGCTAAGTCTTTTATTGGCGCCGCAGTTTCTGGTGCGATTTCCATATCTAACTTGGTCGCAAAGCGCACTGCTCGGATCATACGAACAGGGTCTTCACGATAGCGAGTTTCAGGATCGCCAATCATTCTGATTGCGCCTTGCTCAATGTCTTGAATACCACCACCGTAACTGTGGATGGAAAAGTCACTGATATCGTAATACAACGCGTTTACTGTGAAATCACGACGCTCGGCATCTTCATCAATGGTGCCGTAAACGTTATCTCTTAGTAGTCGACCTTCAGCATTGGACTTTGAAATTTTGTCGTTCGTTTGCTTGTGATGCCCACGTAGTGTCGCAACCTCAATGACATCTCGACCAAACACAATATGCGCCAGACGAAAACGACGGCCTACAAGACGGCAATTACGAAATAATTTGCGGATTTCTTCAGGTTTAGCGTTGGTTACGACATCGAAATCTTTAGGCTCTAAACCTAAAAGAATATCGCGTACACCTCCACCAACTAAATAGGCATCAAATCCCGATTTATGCAGACGATATAGTACCTTCAGCGCGTTCTCGCTGATTTGTCTACGGGAAATATTATGAGCTTTTCTTGGGATGACTTGTAAGTCTAAACCATTGTCATTGTTTACCACTTGATCTTGAGAGCTTGTGGGTTGTTCAAATAGTTGCTTACAAAACTGACTGATCCTGCGAAAAATGGGACACCTCGTTGCATGTGAAAGTACCTAAAATTTGGCGGCTATGATATCTCATATGCCGCCAAGTCCCAAGTGCTATGCTTAAATCTAATATGTAGTTTTGTTAAAAATCTGAAAGTTGCTCAAGTGTATGAGCGGCATTGTTAACGGTATAAAGTTTCATTGTATCTCACCTTCAGAAAATGAGGCCTAGAAAGAGTTTTTGCCACTTTGATAGGCAATGTAAGCTAAGGTACAAGGGAAAAATACCGTTCCAAGAATGGCAATTCCAAAATAATACGTGCCTTTTTTGAAAACTCTACCTACAGCGTTCCAATTGATGCACCGTACTGAATTTTCGTTCTGATGACTTCTCTTATGACCTGAATTGATAGGGCCAAATCTAGAGGTTTGTGAGTAGAGTACTGAATCAGGTTCTTCTTCGCTATCACTTGATTGAGAGGACGTATCAATTCTTGGAGAATCATGGTTAGTGCGGGTTGTTAAGGGAGTCCTAGAGTTTACTCGAGACCGATATATTTGAATTCTTGGTCTTTTTGAGGGTTCAGTTGTTTTAATCGATTTGATTAGAGCCACTTTTAGTTTTTTATCATTGTTGATGGCATCAGTGGCTGTTTGGTCGATAGATATGAGTAGTACTTTATATCGTTCAGAGAAACTTTCTAGTGTGGGAGTATATTCGCAACCTTGTTTTATAAAAAACTTACATATTATACGAGTCGAGAAAGTTCCTCGCCTAGCAGTCCCTAATTTAACGGTATATTGATGGTAGGTTTGATCAGGGTGTTTGATGGTAACATCGCGACGACCATGTTCAAGGAATTTCAGTTCATCGACTTTTATCTTTGTGGCTTCATAACCACCACTGCTAGTTTGTCGATATGAAGGATTAATCACATTTTGTAGGGCTGTTGCCATAATGACCCTCATAAGTGATAAGCATATTGTGCTAAAAACAAGTACAGCTTATTGAAATTTATGCCGCAGCTAACAAGCTTTTTTAAGACAAATCCACAAGTGCTTAGGGCGTGTTGATCTTTCGTGATTATTTTTGCAGCGATAAATTGGTTATCTTATGCAAGGCAGAGTTTGAGCTGTGTGGTTATTCCACATAAACAAACGATAACGCAGCAGAAGTGACCAATTTACGCTGTCTTCGATGCTTTTGAGCACTTCCTGTTCTGTGTTGTGACCAGCTTACTTAGGTGACTAAGCTTCACTGCTCACGCCTTGAACAAAAAAGTGCTCAAACAGCACAAGATTTAATCCTGAAAGATCAACACGCCCTAGCATCTTTTATTCGAAAATTTATCGCAAAGACATGATTGTTGTAATTTAGAACCAAATAATCTCAATGGGATTATACAAGAGTAGGAATAAGTATTATCACCGAGGTAATAGAGTTGTTGAGACTCACATTATTTCAGTGAATCTCAACAGCCCCTAATCATGTTTTATTAAAATAGCACTCTGGTACGGATAGTCTCTTTAATTGTGTTTAATTCAGCGAGTGCAGACTGTGCTTGGTCACTATCAACTTCCATCACTACATAACCAATATCGCCTTTGGTTTGTAAGTGCTGGGCTGAAATATTGATGCCTTTTTCAGAAAACGCTTGGTTAATTTGAATAAGAACGCCAGGTTTGTTTTGGTGAATATGCAGTAAGCGAGAGCGGCCTTCATATGAAGAAAGTGATACTTCAGGGAAGTTAACCGCACTTATTGTGGAGCCATTATCTGAATATTTAGCTAATTTACCAGCGACCTCAATACCAATATTTGCCTGTGCTTCGGCGGTGCTGCCACCAACATGAGGAGTTAAGATTACATTGTCTAAACCACGAAGTGGGCTATTGAATTCATCTTGATTTGACTTTGGTTCTACGGGAAACACATCGATTGCCGCACCGGCAATGTGACCTGAACTCACCGCTGAGGCTAAGGCATCAATATCGACGACTGTTCCACGAGAAGCGTTGATCAGGTGGCTGCCTGCTTTCATTTTCTCAAGTTGAGCGGAGCTAATCATGTTTTTAGTGGATTTAGTTTGAGGTACATGTAAGCTGACGACATCAGATTGAGCTAATAATTTATTGAGTGTTGCAATTTGTTTAGCATTCCCTAAAGGCAGCTTTTTCTCAATGTCGTAAAAAATTACTTGCATACCAAGGGTTTCAGCCAAAATCCCCAATTGAGTGCCAATGTGTCCGTAGCCTACGATCCCCAAAGTTTTACCTCTCACTTCGTGGCTACCTGCTGCTGATTTTAGCCACTGCCCTGCATGTGCTTTGGTATTTTTTTCAGGAATACCACGCATCAGCATGATGATTTCACCGAGCACTAATTCAGCAACGCTACGCGTATTAGAGAATGGGGCGTTGAATACTGGTATGCCAGCTCTAGCTGCGGCTTCTAAGTCAACTTGATTGGTTCCAATACAAAAACAACCAATAGCGGCCAATTTATTGGCTTTAGCTATAACTTCTTCAGTTAACTGAGTACGAGAACGAATACCAATAAAGTGAACATCTTTTATTGCTTGTTCAAGATCATCGCCCACTAAGGATGACTTGAAAGATTGAATATTGGTATAGCCTTCTTGTCGTAGAACCTCTTCAGCAGAAGGATGAAGCCCTTCAAGAAGCAAGATGTTGATTTTGTTTTTTTCAAGCGAATGCTTGGCAGACATGGAAACCTCTATAATTATGCAGCAGTAATCAATAATT
Organism: Parashewanella tropica; assembly: GCF_004358445.1. NCBI lineage: Bacteria > Pseudomonadati > Pseudomonadota > Gammaproteobacteria > Alteromonadales > Shewanellaceae > Parashewanella > Parashewanella tropica. The sequence continues at coordinate 3,438,007 of NZ_CP037951.1, read as the reverse complement.
TTACTGTTATATCAATTTTTTAAGCGTTGACAAACTCTCATTCCAAGAAAAGTGATTTTAGATATAAAGTTTTATAATGGTGTGCAAATGTCCACTAAATTAATGTTGGTTTAGATTTGTGTCATATCAATCGACTTTAGCTATAACATAGTTACCAAGTTAATTTTTAATGAATCCTAAATGTTTAAATCACCTCAGTTTCAAACAAAGCCTGATTTGTCAGGCGTGTTTGCTATGTATGATCTACCTAACGAAAGGCCAAATGCTGAGCGGAGGGCAGAGGTTACAGTTAAAGGACTAGTGTTTGATGAGTGTTTTCGAGTCACTATTTTAGATCAGGGTAGACTGTCTATTAAAAGTCAAAGTGTGAAGTGTTTTGTTGAATTTGATGTTGAGGGACAACAAGTAGATGCGAATTCGAAAGCGGATGCTAGTAGTGAGAGTTTTAAACTTTATAGTGTGATCATTACTGATCCAAGATTTCCTGATCAGAAGCGCGCTATTGAATTGTTAAATATGCCCATTTCCAAAGCGATGCAGTTTATCATTCAACTGCCTGAAGATTTATTAATTCAAACTTTTATTGAGATGTTTAAGCTAGCCGGACTCATTGATCCTAAAAGTGGAAAGTTACTGGCAGAAAAGGAATTGCCAGTTGACATGGAGAAAGATGAAATCATAAAAGCACTTGATAAAATTGAAGAGGAGTGCCTTTGTTATCGAACGGTAAAAGAAAAACTTAATAGGGAAGCTGATGCCAAAGCGGCATATGAAACCTCATTGCTAGAAGAAGAAAAACTAGAAAACGACAAAGCTCATGTAGAACTTTCAGCTGAATTGAGAGAGAGTTTGACTCATCGTCAACAACAAATCGAAGAGGAACATCAAAAAGCGAAAAGTAATGTGGCCTATTTATGGGAATTGTCAGTGATGGAACATACTAAAGAAAGGCTGGATAAATATCGAGTTACTCAAAATCTAACCGAAGAGGATGCTACACAAATTCTACATCAAGTTCAGCAAGAAATCGCAAGTCAATGGAAAGGCCTTAGCGAGCAATCAACCAAGTTACCAATAAAACCAAAAGGAATCGAATTCAGAGGTCGATTGTTTGTTGAGTTATTGTGGCGTCAGGACATTGAAAAGTATCAAACGATGTTAAATTTGATGTTGCGCTACTCTGAATATCGCTCTTACATTCCCTTGTTTTGTGATGCGATATACATGAACGAGTCTTTAGCTGAATGTTTAGTCAGTTCCAATATTGGAATTGAAGCCATTGCCGGATTATTAACTCGACTATCTAACTCGGAGCAACTGAGGCTTATTAAAAACTTTGCTCTTACCGATAAAGGTATTTTACTCATTGCTGATTTGGTTAATTATTTTGCAAGTTTGTCTGCAACTAGCACAATGACTGATGACTCTATAGCACTCATTTCAGTTATTGGAGGCTGGATACATATAGCACAACAAAGTCAGTATGCTGAACTTAGGGATGATGTTTCACTCGAGGCTTCTGATAAGCAATCTGATCCAACAATACATTTAACTACGGTTCAATTGAAAGAACGCTTTAAAATAAAGGAAAAATTGCCCAGTCAAGAAGACACAGTAAGCACAATAGAGGAAGACTTTGAGTGGGTGATAAGTACAGCCGATCAAAAAGTGTTAAATCAGATTAGCGAGGAAGGTAAAGTATTTTTAAAGCCATATCTCAAGCGGGAAAACCCTCATTAATAAAAAAGGCGAAGCTATAAACTTCACCTTTACTATCAACAAAGTCTAACTTCGGAACTAATGCTTAAACATCGCAGAGATAGACTCTTCATTGCTTACACGACGAATTGCTTCGGCTAATACACCCGACATGGTTCTTTGGCTCACATTGCTCACTTTTTCCATTTCTGGGCTTAGCGGCACTGTGTCTGTCACAATCACTTCATCAATCATCGAATTAGCGATGTTTTTCGCTGCATCACCAGAAAATACTGGGTGAGTGGCATAAGCGAATACGCGGTTAGCACCGCTTTGCTTCAATGCTTCAGCAGCTTTACATAAAGTACCACCAGTATCGATCATGTCATCAACAATGATACAGTCACGACCTTCAACATCACCAATAATGTGCATCACTTGAGACACGTTCGCTTTAGGACGACGCTTGTCGATGATGGCTAAGTCTGAATCGTTAAGCAGTTTAGCTACAGCACGTGCACGCACTACACCGCCGATATCTGGTGAAACCACAACAGGGTTATCCAGTTCTTTCGCAAGCATGTCTTCAAGTAACACTGGGCTACCGAATACGTTATCAACTGGTACGTCAAAGAATCCTTGGATTTGCTCAGCGTGTAAATCACAAGTCAATACGCGGTCAACACCAACGCTTGATAAGAAATCCGCAACTACTTTAGCTGTGATAGGTACACGAGCACTACGAACACGACGGTCTTGGCGAGCATAACCAAAGTAAGGAATAACGGCAGTAATACGACCAGCAGAAGCACGACGAAGTGCGTCTACCATTACGATTAATTCCATTAAGTTATCATTGGTTGGAGCGCAAGTAGATTGGATGATGAATACATCGGCACCACGTACGTTTTCGTTGATTTGGACACTGATTTCGCCGTCACTAAAACGACCTACTTCAGCATCTCCAAGTTTACAGAATAGACGGTCGGCAATCTTCTCAGCAAGACTGGGAGTGGCGTTCCCAGCAAAAAGCTTGATGTCGGGCACTGTATGAACCTCAGGCGTTGGCTTTTGAGTTTGATCTAAGTGTAGTAAGAATGTGTCGCTACACTTAGCATGAAATTGTCTTTATTCCGCAATTAGCTCAATCAATGGCGATTGGTTCAGTCCTTGAGCGACAAAACCAGATAAATCAGCGGGTAACTGAGATAACACCTTGAGAGCTTGTTGCTTATCTTCGAACTCCCCAAACACGCATGCGCCTGTTCCGGTCATTCTGGACGGCGCATATTCTACCAGCCAGTCTAATGCCTTGGCAACTTGAGGATGCAGCTTGGCAACCAAGGTTTGGCAGTCATTTTGCCACGTATTTTGCATTAATGTTGCTAGCGAAAGCTTAGGCGTATTTCGAGGTAAATCTGGATCTGAAAAGACTTTAGCGGTCGAAACATGCACATTTGGGGTGAGCACTAAGTAGTAATTTTCGGGTAATGTTACGGGCGTCAGTTTCTCACCGACTCCTTCAGCAAATGCCGCAAAACCCCTAGCAAATACAGGGACATCAGCACCGAGTTGTACACCGAGCTCTGCTAACTCGTCGATGGATAATCCGGTTTTCCACAAGGCATTTAATGCAACTAATGTCGTGGCTGCATTGGAAGAACCACCGCCAATTCCACCACCCATAGGCAAGTTTTTTTCTAGAGAAATTTCAGCGCCACCAGAATACGACGTGTGTTTTTTTAACAATTTTGCAGCTTTTAGAATTAAGTTATCGCTGGGAGCGACAACCTCATTTAATTCAGAATGTAAAACCAAGGGTGGTTCATTGGTCAATTTAAACTCTAAATAGTCGCAAGTATCAATAAACTGAAACAAGGTCTGTAACTCGTGATAGCCATCTTCACGGCGACCATTAATATGAAGAAATAAATTAAGTTTGGCTGGTGCTGGCCAGCGAGTTGGGAACTGCATTATTTAGAACCTTGTAAGGCGAGCGCTTGCCATTGGTTTAACTGAATTTTTAGCGATAAGTTAGGGCGTGATAACGTCAGTTGCCTTGGTAACTCCACACCATTTAACCTTTGCCAACGAACGTAAGTTAATTGCCATTTTACGCCATCAATAATGCTAGTAAACTGTTTAGGTCTTCCTTGTGAATCACGCATAACCTTCTCTGACGGTTGAATTTGTCCAGTGATCCATTTTGGCAATAAAGAAACCGGCACACTCCAGCCTGTCATTCTCAATAATAGCGCTTCTGGATTAGTGCTTTGATAATCTTTGCCATCCATGGTTAATTTGGCTCCAAAAGGCGTGCTTTCAAGATTAAGTACAGATGTACCCAGCATAGTCGTCAGTGCCAGTTGATCACCTGTAGCGGTATGACGCCAATAAAGATTGGTGGAGTTTTTATCTTCAGGTGTTTTTATCAAAATTTTGCCACGTAATTCCCAAGCTTTGGCCTCGGAGATTTGATTCACCTGAACGGGAACTAAGTCGGTTTTAGGCAAGTTTTGACATGCGGTAAGAAATAATAAAGCGCAACAACAGCAGAAGATATTAAATGCTTTCAAGGTGATACCGTTAAACAAGGATTTGTTGAACATAATAGCAAATGCTATGGGCATTAAAAAAGGGCAACTGTGTGCCCTTTGATATTGTTTGTACGAAAGATTACTTACTGGTATCTAACGCAGGGAATGATTTTACTAAATCATCCAGAGCTTTCATTTGTGATAGATAGCCTTCAAGTTGGTGAAGTGGCAGGGCACATGGGCCATCACATTTGGCGTTATCAGGATCTGGGTGAGCTTCAATAAACAAACCGCCTAACCCTAATGCCATACCGCTTCGAGCTAACTCGGTAGCTTGAGCGCGACGACCGCCAGCTGAATCAGCACGCCCACCTGGACGCTGTAGGGCGTGAGTGGCATCAAAGATCACTGGGTAACCCGATTGCTTCATCTCATCCATACCCAGCATATCAACCACAAGGTTGTTGTAGCCAAAGCTACTGCCACGTTCACATAGCATGATGTGGTCGTTACCCGCTTCGTTGAATTTTTTGATGATATGACGCATTTCGTGAGGCGCTAAAAACTGAGGTTTTTTCACATTGATGATGGCGCCGGTTTTTGCCATAGCCACAACCAAATCAGTTTGACGAGCCAAGAATGCAGGTAACTGGATGACATCAACAACATCCGCTACCGGCTGACATTGGTGTGGCTCATGAACGTCAGTGATCAAAGGAACATTAAAGGTCGACTTAATTTCTTCAAAAATCTTAAGGCCTTCTTCCATTCCTGGGCCACGGAATGAGTGAACCGAACTACGGTTCGCTTTATCAAAAGAGGCTTTAAATACGTAAGGAATGCCTAGCTTAGAGGTGACTTCCACATAATGCTCGGCAATTTTCATCGCTAAGTCACGAGATTCCAACACATTCATGCCACCAAAAAGCACAAAAGGTTTGTCGTTGGCGACAGAGATATCGCCGATTTGAATGGTTTTTTGATCCATGATCAAAGCCTCTTTTATTTCGTCCGTAAAGGAAAACTAATGATAGGTTTCGGTGTGTTGATTTAGCTCTTTTATCTGGATTTTAACCAGTTCGATCATAGGATCGTGTGGACTGTTTTCAACAAAGTGCTGCAAATCTTCAGCGGCCATTTTAATGCAGCCTAATTGCTCGGCTACGAAAGCACGCTCACGGTTTAATTGAACATCATCGGGATGCCATTTTAACAAGAGGTTGCAGCATTCTAGGGCTTGTTCAAATTTTTGCGAAACGATACAGCCTGACTTTAGCTCGTGGAGCAGTCGTGACATGAGCTCTTTCGACGTAACGGCTTTAAAGTATTTGGCACTTAACTTGGCGTGGTTGCCAATTTCGCCTCTGACTAGCGAGTGCATATATTTTCGGTCGACCGCTTTGCCTGTCAGTGGGTTAATAAAGTGAACTTTATTATTTAATTTCACCCGTAAAATGGCATTGCAGGGTAGAAATAGTAATGATGTCTCTATATCTAACTGCTTACACAACAACATTAACAGGCAACCGAGTGTCGTGGAATTACCTTGTTTAGATGTGAGAGTTAAAGCGAGATCGGCCGCATCGGCACCAAAGTAATTTTGTCGTTGGCAAAACCCTAGGTCGCCATAGAACCATGATAATAGAGAGTCAAAACGGTGTTGTTGATCCATTAAGTAATGGCTCATTACACCACCTGATAACTCTAACCACGCCCAATGGCTGCTTTGGTATGAACTAAAGCCTATGTGCTCACTAAGACGAAGTAGTGAGCCTGGTAAGGTGATGTCATCAGTTACACAAAAATTGCTCATGAAAATAACGCTACAGAGTGTTTCACCATGGCGATGCGAGCAGCATACACCAACCAGCTAATGGCACCAATATAAGCGAAAATTTTAAACAATTTACCGCGCGGTGCTTTCATGGCAATGAAACCAAGAATGATGTAAGCCACCACTGCTGCAAGCTTTTCTGTTAACCATTGTGCCTCAAATGGATACTGTTTGATGATAAAGCACAGTGTTAGACCTGAAAGCAGCAAAAAAGTGTCAATGACATGTGGTGCAACTTTTAAAAATTTCTTTTCTAAGATAGGGGATTCACGCAAGTGCATGACAAAGCGAAAGGTAAAAAAGCTTACACTCAATGCAATCAAAGTTAAATGAAGGTGCTTAACGGCTGGGTAGAGGCTGGTTAAAAATTCCATCGCTTGTTCAAAAGTAAAAGGATAAAGTACGTTATTTTACCGCAAGCAAACTAAGAATGGTATGCGTAAGATTTTTTCTAGATTAATTTTGATTTGTTTACACGATAAAATTCGAACTGTAGAAAGTCTCTCCCTTTTAATTATAAAGCTATGTCACATTAGCAGTTCAAACCTCTGTAACGGTAGGCTGTCTCTGTTGATAGCTAAGCCACTGTTGGTGGAGACTTTTTGCCCTAGGGAAATCAGGATCATCAAGAAATTTATACAAGCAACTCGAACCACTGCGTTTCGCCCAATAGGTTAAATCTCCTAGAATGCCGGTCATGAACTGAACCGTTGTAGAACAATCAGGGAAAGTTTGTTTCATGCTTTTGAGGTTTTCAGTGGTGTCATCCACAAAAAGAATGTGTGACGGCGATGAATCTTGTTTAGAGACAAATTGCTTTAATGCCGCTCCTTTCGATTGATCTTCATCTACATATTCGATGTCATCAAACCATGCTTCATGAAAGTGTTCTGACTCTAGTTTCTTTAATATATCGGGTAGGTGTTCTTTCGAGCAATGAGTTAGAAGAATTAATTTATGACGCAAATCGGCCTGCTTTAAAAACGCGACGAATTCTTTGAATTTGTTTTCTATGAGCTGCCACGCTGGGTGTTCAGGGTCTTGTTTTTGATAAATTTGGCTTGCGATAACATCTGCAAAATCAACGACAATATATAAGTTAGGTTCATTGATGTGTTTACGCAGTGGTCGTTGAAGTTCATCAAACGTCGAAATTTGTAAATTAACCTCAGAAGGTTTATTTGTTGCTGAAGGTTTCAATTTTTCAACACATGCACCTTTACATAGGTCCATGACTTGTTTGGCATGTACTTTTTTTATTCCTGTTGACATTGAAGAAAGTTTAAATACGAAGTCATTGCGTTCTGGAAAATAGTTTACCAATCTTAAATTAGCGGGTAATTGCTTAGCAATGTAATGGCTTTCATTTTTATCATAACTAAAGTTAACGGGGATGCTTGCCTTTGGGGAGCACTGCCGAATATCACTTGGTACGTGAGCGGCTTCAAAATACAGTTTTTGACCTTGAAGAAGTGATACGTGAACGAGAAAGTGATCGGTAGAAGAGCAAGCTGAAGCCATGGCTGTTTATATTTAATGAAATTAAGTCATTAAGTATAAAATTGAATGCCTTTAAGCTTGCTGTATAGCCTACCTAATTGAGTCAGAAACTCTTGCCAATGTACAACGCTCATTATTGCCAAAATCTTTTATCGTTTTTACCTGTAAATAGCCTAATTGTTCCAGCTGTTGGCGCAACAGAAGGCCTTGTTGATAGCCATGCTCCATTAATAAATAGCCATTTGGCTTCAGGTAATTTTTGGCAATATCAGCAATATGAAATAAATCCGCAAACCCTTCGTCGGGAGCGGTTAATGCACTGAGAGGCTCAAAACGCACATCGCCTTGAGCTAAGTGTTCATCTTGCTCATCAATATACGGTGGGTTTGATACGATAAGATCAAATGCTTGAGCTTTAACTGCTGAGAACCAATCACTTTGTTTGATGGTGACATTATTTAGCTCAAGACGTTGTTGATTGGTTTGAGCAAGCTTTACCGCATCACTCACTTTATCAATAGCGGTGATTTGCCAATCTGGTTTTTCTGAAGCTAAAGCCAACGCTATTGCGCCCGTTCCTGTACCTAAATCTAATACCTTAGCGTTGCCAGGTAAGGCTAAGTTAAGCGCGGTTTCAACCAAAACTTCCGTATCTGGTCTTGGGATCAAAGTAGTGGCATTCACCAATAAGGGTAATGACCAAAATTCGCGTTCACCCACAAGATGCGCAACAGGATGACCTTGTGCACGTTTGCTGATCATCTCTTCAAAGCTATTTTGCTCGTGTTCAGAAAGGGCTTTATCTGGCCAAGTGTAGAGGTAAGTACGATTTTTATTGAGAATATGCTGCAAGCACACTTCGGCATCTAGGCTGGCGGTATCAGAAGTACGGGCAAGTTGTTCACTTGCCCGTGATAATGCTTGTGCAATGGTTAGAGGTAGCATTACTCGCCAAGTGCCGCCAGTTGGTCAGCTTGGTACTCTTGCATGATAGGATCAAGAATCGCATTTAAGTCACCTTCCATCACTTCGCCCAAACGATATAGTGTAAGGTTGATGCGGTGATCACTGACACGACCTTGTGGGAAGTTATAGGTACGAATACGCTCAGAACGGTCACCACTGGCGACTAGGCTACGACGTGTTGATTCTTCTTCGCTACGGCGCTTTTCATCTTCCATCGATTGCAGTCGAGCCGACAACACACTCATAGCTTGAGCACGGTTTTTATGCTGCGAACGTTGATCCTGACATTCAACCACTAATCCGGTTGGGATATGAGTAATACGAATGGCCGAATCGGTCTTGTTCACGTGCTGACCACCCGCGCCTGATGCACGGAAAGTATCGACTTTTAAGTCGGCTGGATTGATTTCAATCGCTTCAGCTTCAGGCACTTCGTGCATAACCACAACGGTTACTGCAGAAGTATGAACACGGCCTTGAGATTCGGTTTCTGGTACACGTTGAACTCGGTGACCGCCAGACTCGAACTTCATTTTGCCGTAAACGCTTTCGCCGCTCATTTTCAAAATAATTTCTTTAAAGCCGCCGTGCTCACCTTCGTTTTGGCTCATGATTTCCACTTGCCATTTGTTCGCCTCAGCATAACGGCTGTACATGCGGAACAAGTCGCCTGCAAAAATAGCCGCTTCGTCACCACCTGCACCGGCACGAATTTCAACAAAGGCGTTGGTATCGTCGTTCGGATCTTTTGGCAGTAATAGAATTTGTAAATCGTGCTCTAAGGTTTCAATCGCCTCTTTGGCAACGGAAAGTTCTTCTTGTGCCATTTCTTTGAGATCAGGATCGTCTTCTTCCATCATCTCTTGAGCGGTTTCAAGATCGCCTTGGGCTTGCTGGTAAGCTTTAAAGGTTTTGACCACTTCTTCTAGTTGCGCAAATTCTTTTGAAAGGGCACGAAACTTGTCTTGATCGGAAATGGTGTCAGGATCGCCTAACAGCGCGGTAACTTCATCATTACGTTCTAGCAAGCCTTCAAGCTTGCGGATCACGGAATCCTTCATGGGAATGGTAGACCTTAGTGTTTGTCGAGCCCAAGTATGGACTTTAACGTTTCTAATGTATTTACATCACCTTGACGACTGGCTTTCGTTAAGGCTTGAGTTGGGGCATGAATTAGCCTGTTGGTTAACTTATTGGCTAATTCTAGAATAACTTGTTGTTGATCGCCGCCTTGCTCCATTTTATTAAGCGCTTTAGCTACTAGCTCGTCTTTGACGGCAAGGCTTTGTTCACGATATTGGCGAATGCTATCTACATTGCGTAAAGAACGCAACAAGGCACTGAATTGAGCTGACTCGTCTTTAGCAATTAACTCTGCTTGCTCAGCGGCTTGTTTGCGTGACGCCATGTTTTGTTCAATGATGCTGTGGAGATCATCAACGGTATACAAGAAGGCATCGTCGAGTTCGCCGACTTCGGCTTCAATGTCACGCGGTACGGCAATATCGACTAACAACATAGGTTGATGGCGACGTTGCTTAAGTGCCGTTTCTACAAGCCCTTTACCTAAAATCGGTAATGGACTGGCAGTTGAAGAAATGACAATATCGGCGTGAGGCAAGTGTTCAGGTATGTGTTCGAGCGTTACCGCTTTTGCATCAAACTCTTCACACATGGCTTCAGCACGAGTAAGAGTACGGTTAGCTACTGTAATGGAACTCACACCATTATCTTTTAGGTGTCTGGCAACTAACTCAATCGTCTCACCTGCGCCAATCAATAACACTTTGGTGTTCGATAAAGAGGCGAAGATGTGCTTTGCCATACTGACGGCCGCAAAGGCAACAGAAACCGCTGCACTGCCAATATCTGTTTCGGTTCGAATGCGTTTAGCCACTGAAAACGTGGTTTGAAATAAGCGATCAAGTGTCGCGCCTACGGTTCCGGCTTCTTTGGCTTTGGTGAATGATTGTTTCACCTGACCAAGAATCTGCGGTTCGCCCAAAACTAATGAGTCTAAACCTGCTGAGACTCGCATCAAATGATTTATGGCATCTTGATTTTCTAGCGCGTAGCTATGTTCTGTCAGCTGCTCTTTAGGAATGTCATGAAACTTATGTAACCAAGCAATGGCTGACTCTGCGCTGATATGATTGCAATAGAGCTCTGTGCGATTACAGGTTGATAGGATCACCGCTTCACCCGCAGGAGCGCATTGAGCTAACTCTTGCATGGCGGTATGGATCACATCGGGGGAAAAGGCGACTTTCTCGCGCAAATCCACGGAGGCGGTTTTATGGTTGATCCCAATGGCTACAAGACTCATCTACACTCGTACTAAATAATTGTTATGCTGCTCTATATCGTGAGGCGCTATTCTACTGAAAAATAGCACTTAAAAACAGAATTCCTGACGTTTTATACGGCTTTATTGATTTAGTTCTAAAATCGCTTGGCGTAATTCTTGATTTTTAGGGCAGGCAATTTCATGTTTTTTGGCTTGTTTTTCAATAAAGCCATTAATAAATTCAATTTCGGTTTGTCTGCCAGCTTCTACATCTTGCAGCATTGAAGAGCGGTTGTTCGCCGTTAGCTTTATTACGTCATACACTCGTTGGGTTACTTCAGTTAAATCCAATAACACGCCTTCTGCTTTTGCCACCTGAATCAGCTCGACAATAACCTCTTTTACTACTAAGTCGAATTTAGGTAAACCAATATCACCATTGCGACATTGATGTAGGCTTGTTAGTGGATTTATGACAGCATTAACCGCCAATTTGTGCCATAACGCCGTTAGAATATCTTCTTTCCATTCGCAATTTGGAATGTTTTTAAGGATATGTTTTTGAGCTGAAATTGTCAGTGGTGTCCCATCGATATGACCAATTTGTGTAAGACCATTACCTGAGTGAGTCACATGCCATTGGCTTTTACGGAAAGCCCCCTGTGAGGTGGTGGCTAACGATAATCCTTGTGTCACTTTTAAGCGAGGAACAATGGATAAATAAGGCCCCATCCCGTTATGCATTAAAATTAAATGAGCATGGGGATTTAAATTGGGAAGCAGAGGCTCAAGGGCTTCAATAACTTGATAGGCTTTGACACAAACTAGTATGACATCAAGATCAGCAATTGAGGTATGGCAAGAAGGAATGACAGGGAAATGGCGTTGGCTGATTATTCCATCAAGCTCAGTTAACGATGCGTCGATTGAGCTTAATCTTGTTACTCGATGACTGAGAAGCTGAACATCACAGTCATTAGACAATTGAAACGCTAAAAGCTGACCAATATTACCTGCGCCAACAATGCCAATCTTGAGTCTTTTATCGGTCACTTTTTACCTTGCTGAACGAACTGATGTTTAATTTTATGATAAGCGACGAGAGCCAGATAAAATGCCGCAACGCCCGCCAAATCTGCCACAAAGTCAGCAAAGGATGCACTGCGATAGGGAATGAACCCTTGGATCACTTCAATCAACACGGCATAGGCGGCTAATGCTGAAGTTAGCCAATACCATTTTGGCTTAAATGAGCCATAAGCTAGCCATGCTAAAGCAAAGAAACTGCCAAAGTGCCCAACTTTATCTATGTGTTCAAAGCTGCTCTGGCTGTAACTTGGGCGTGAAAACACTAAATAACTGATCACAATAAAAACAATCGCCAATAAGCATTTAAAAATCAGTGAATACTTCAACAAAGGTCTCTCAAACAGGAATGTTTTGTCTCATTATATTTTGCAGGGCTTAAAAGGCAATGAATTGATTTTTATTGTGAATAAATCCTTGCAAAATAGCTGAAAAACTCGATTCTCAACTAGCAAGCTTTTATACTTTTGGAAAAGTATATTTTGAGTGAGAAATCATTATGCCATCTATGGATATTGTGTCGGAAGTCGATAAAGTAGAACTTCGAAATGCGGTCGATAACGCCAAACGTGAATTATCGAATCGCTTTGATTTTCGTGGGAAAGAAGCCTGCATTGAATTGAACGATTTTGTTGTTACTTTAACCGCAGAAGACGATTTTCAATGTAAGCAACTGGTCGATATTTTCCGTATGCAAATGAGTAAGCGCAATCTAGACCCAGCCGCTATGGATGTTGATGAAACTGCGGTGCATTCGGGAAAAACATTTTCACTTAGAGCTCGTTTTAAGGAAGGTATTGAAACCGACACAGCTAAAAAACTCGTGAAACTGATCAAAGCGTCGAAGTTAAAAGTGCAAGCGCAAATTCAAGGTGACAGCCTTCGTGTTACAGGTAAAAAGCGTGATGATCTTCAAGCGGTCATGCGTTTAGCAAAAGAGTCGGATTTAGGTCAACCGTTTCAGTTTAATAACTTCAGAGACTGATATATAAAGGGCTGCCAGTTGGCAGCCCTGTTATTATTCAAGTCTACTTTAACCCTTCAACTTATTAATCTCTTCATTCACTTCATAGCCTTTATCAGTGATGATTTTCTCTAACACCACTAAGCGGTGTTTGATGCTTTCCACTTCATCAATCAGCTTCATTTTATCGCTGCTATCGATTTTGGCTTCAAGCTGTTTCATGCGTAAACGGTACTTGAAAAAGTCTGCCCCAAAGATGGCGAAAAAGATGATAGCGATGATGATAATGTTACTGAATTCACTAATATCCATAATATTCCCTTATAAATGAGTTATGTAGACATCGCTTAACATAGCAATATTGATGCCCAAATAAAAACGCCTAATTTTCAATAGATTATGAAAACTAGGCGTTATAAGGGTAGGTATGTTGGCTAACTTAATTTGAGAATTCACTCATTATTAGCGATTTAAACCAGCATAATATTTGTCTAATTGGACAGATAAACCGTTTTCCATTACGACTCTGACATGTTTTCTGTTCAACTCTCTAGGACTAGAGACACCGCAAGAGTGAGCGATAAGCTCAACGTCGTAGTGTAAATTGCCATTGTAATTCGCCACTCGTTCAGCTTTGTCTTTGGGGTTTAGACCCGCTTGAAGTTTAGGGTTGTGAGTAGTGATTCCAGTAGGGCAAGTATCTTTATTACAATGCAAAGCTTGAATACAGCCTAGGGCAAACATATTACCTCTAGCTGAAGCGATAAAGTCGGCACCGATGGCCAATGCCCAAGCCACCTTTGATGGAACGATTAACTTGCCTGATGCAATAACGCGAATACGAGGACGCAGATTATATTCATCTAAGGTATCCACTAATATCGGTAAGCCTTCTTTGAGTGGTAGACCCACATAATCAATCAAAGGCTGCGGAGCGGCACCTGTTCCACCATCGGCACTATCAACAGTGAAAAAGTCTGGAGCGCTATCAATACCACGACGCATAATTTCTTCACAAAAATTAGTGAGCCATTGAACGTCGCCTATTACAGCTTTAATGCCTGTTGGCTTGCCTGTGACTTCTCGAACATGATTGATCATATCTAAAATATCGCCCACGTTTTTAAATTCTATGTGTCCGTTAGGGCTTATAGAATCTTCGCCGACTTTAATTCCACGAATACGGGCAATCTCTTCGGTCACTTTTCTACCGGGTAAAATACCACCTTTACCGGGTTTAGCCCCTTGACTGAGTTTGATTTCGAACATTTTGACTTCATGGTGAGCAGCGACGCCAGCTAATTTTTCGTCATCGAGATGACCTTCAAGATTTCTTACGCCATATTTGGCCGTGCCAATTTGAAACACAACGTCACAGCCGCCGTCTAGGTGGTAGTCTGATAAACCACCTTCACCTGTATTCATCCAGCATCCAGCTTTGGCTGCACCATTTGAAAGCGCTAGTACAGCAGGTCTAGATAATGCGCCGAAACTCATGCCTGAGATATGACAAATTTTATCGGTGGTATATGGGTACCTACAACCTTCGCCTATGGTTAGTGGTTGACTGGGAGCTAGGTCTGATTCTAATGTTGGGAAAGCCGTGTTCATAAACATAATGCTGCCTTCGGTTTCTAATAATCTTGTTGAACCAAAGGCTAATGAGCGATCTACTTTTTTGGCGGCACGATAAACCCAGCTACGCTCAGCACGATTGAACGGCATTTCTTCGCGATCTTGAGAGAAAAAATATTGTCTGAAAAATTCGCCTTGGCGTTCGAAAATGTAACGGAATCGTCCGATGACAGGGTAGTTATGGCGAATGGCATGTGTGGTTTGCGTTTTATCGACAATGTACATGTAAATAATCGCAAGAACACCAAGTCCCACTGCAACTAAAAACAAGCTTCCCATGAAATTTAGGCCGCGGGCTATCCAATCAACATGCTCCATCATATTCGCCTCCAGAAATGGATGTTGGAATGAGTTCAGACTAATTCTAGTTAAAGAATATTCATTAACTATAATCCTTGAGAAATAAATTGTGTATTTTTAGTACAGGTTACTTTATGTTGGCTCAAAGGTTACTAAGGAAAAGTTTATGTGGATAACAGGTAAAGTTGTTGAACGAATAGACTGGAATGACAAGCTTTTTACATTAAAAATCGATGCTGATCTTGCGCCTTTCACGGCTGGCCAGTTTATTAAGCTGAGTGAAACCCGAGAGGGAAAACGAGTGGCAAGAGCATACTCTTTAGTCAATCCACCCAATAGTCGCTATCTAGAAGTTTTGGCGGTTGAAGTTGAAGATGGTCAGCTTTCTCCGGTTTTACAAAACCTTAATGTAGATGACACCATTGAAGTGTCGGCGACAGCAGCAGGCTTTATGGTGCTGGATGAAATCCCCACTGGTGAGCTTCAAGGTAAACATTTGTGGTTTTTAGCAACGGGTACTGCCGTAGGGCCATTTATTTCTATGATGGAAACCGATGAGCCTTGGCAGCGTTTTGAAAAAGTGGTTTTAGTTTACGGAGTCAGAACAGTAGAAGATTTGGCTTACTTAGTTGAGCTTAGATCGTTGGAAGAGAAATACCCCGAGCAGTTTACATTGGTGCTATCTGTTACTCGTGAATCGTTTCCGCAAGCGATATCTACTCGCATTCCACAAGCCATTGCCTCAGGTGAGTTAGAACAAATAACAGGGATTGAGTTTTCATCTCAAGACTCCCAAGTCATGATTTGTGGTAACCCGGGGATGGTACAAGATGCTCAGCAATTCTTATTTGATAAGGGGTTGAAAAAGAACTTGCGCAGAGCACCGGGGAACATTACGGTAGAAAAATATTGGTAGAGAGAATTGGTATTATGATAAAACTTTTATACTCTAATGCTTCACCTTATGCGCGCTTACCTCGAGTTTTACTGCATTATTTTGATGTTACTGATATTGAGTCGACGATTTCTAATCCATTTGAAAACCAAGATATTTTGATTTGTGCTAATCCATTGGCAAAAGTACCATGTTTAGTTTTTGACGATGAAAGGGGCATTTACGACAGTGAAGTCATTTGCCGTTACTTAGACAAAACCTATGGCGGTGAACAATTATTTTCTCAAGCGGAAGGCTGGTCGCAGCAAACTCAAATTTCAATGCTTAAAGGCTTGATTGACAGTACGGTTGGATTAAGACAAGAACAAATGCGTGAAGACGAAGGAGTTAGATCGCCATTTTGGACAGACCGATTTGAAAAAGCCATTTTACGCACCACCAGTTATATTGAAAAAGAAGCCTTTTCTATCACTGAAAGTAATAGTTTAACCATTCAGCAAATATTGTTGGTTACCGCGTTAGACTACATTGAATTTCGCTTTCCAGAGTTAGATTGGGTAAGTCACTGTCCTAAATTAGATAAATGGTTTAAATCAATCAGAAATCTTGCATGTTTTGAACAAACTCGTCCTTGTTAGCCCTCAGCTTTGGTGTTAATTGCGATAAGAATGAGCAAGGAGCAATAGTTTGAACGCCAACAGAAGCGCACGTCTGATAGGCAGGAAGCCTGAATGCCGTGAAGCACATGGATGTGCGAGAACGGTCATGTGCGGACGACCGTGACATCCTGTCACGGACGGTTTTCTTATCAAACTATTACTCCTATTGAGATGAATTTCGATAATTCACACATTTTGTAAGCATTTTCTAATGTAGTAGGAGGTTGATGTGGAGTTACTTACTGGAATGTCGCTTGTTGAGTTTATTGGCTATTCCGCCTCAGTAATAGTTGCCGTGTCACTGATGATGAAAAACATCGTTTGGCTTAGAGTTCTTAATTTTATCGGCTGCTTTCTTTTTGTTATTTACGGTACTGAAATTCAAGCTTGGCCTGTGGCTGGTATGAATGCCTTTGTGTGCTGTATCAACGTATATCATTTAGTAAAGTTGTATCGAGAAACTTAAATGCTCACCAGTACATTTCGCTTTTTGTATACAATATGTACCTATCTGGTTAATCTAGAATCACGACTAACCAGATAAGATTTAGTATGAAGCTCATTGATTCCTTTCAAGTAAAACAAGCGCTAACTTTTCCAGATTTGGTTAGTGCCCTAAAGCAAACGTTTTCTTTGCCCTTTGGTATGCCACAGCGTCAGGTGTATGAGTTATCTAGTGATAATCATGATGCCTTTGCTGTGCTGCCTGCATGGAACGAAGAAGTTATGGGCGTGAAGTCATTCACTTATTTGCCAGATAACCCAGAACATCTTAAATCCATTTATGCGCAAATCTTGCTGTTTTCTCGTAAAACCGGAGAGCCGTTAGCCGTGGTAGATGGCACAGAAGCGACTTATTGGCGAACGGCGGCCGTATCGGCATTAGCGGCCAGTTATCTTGCCCCAATTCATGCAGAACGATTGTTACTGTGTGGTACCGGAAATTTAGCGTCGTATATGGCGTTAGCTCATGCCAGTGTTCGCCCAATTAAAGAAGTGAAAGTGTGGGGACGTAATGCCAGTAAGATCCAAACCGTGGTTGAAAAAATCAAAGCAGAAAGACCTGATTTACACGTTTCTTCCTTAACAGAGTTAACCCAACAAACGGTCAATTGGGCTGATATTATTAGCTGCGCCACTCGTTCACCTAAACCATTATTTGAAGGAAGCTGGGTCAGTGAAGGTACTCATGTTGATTTAGTCGGTAATCATTTAAAAAATGCCAGAGAATGTGACACTGAGTTGGTGTTACGATCTGACGTTTATGTCGATGCCAAAATCAATACCTTTTCTGAAGCGGGAGAATTGCTGATCCCTGTGGCAGAGGAAAAATTTGAACTTGCCAAAGTGAAAGGGGAGTTAAGTCAATTATGCAAAGGAGAGATTGACGGTAGAACTGTAGATTCAAGCATTACATTATTTAAGTCAGTAGGCACTGCTATAGCGGATTTAAGCTGTGCTCACCTTGTATATCAACAAACTTAAAAATATTTTCAAACCATTTAAACCTTTTATGGTTTAGTACCTGTCTAATTAGCAAACAACATCAAAAGCATTCAAGGAAAGCCAGTGCTCGCACTGCCAGAAGAACTCAAAATATTGGATAAAGAAAGTCAGTGGATTGCTCTAGCGCAACGGGGTGATCAACAGGCATTTCATCAATTGTATTTGATCCATCATCAAAGAATTATGGCGTTGGCAATGCGTCTGGCTGGTGATCCTCGCCAAGCGGAAGAAATCACTCAAGATTGTTTCGTTCGTCTGTGGCACAAGTTGCCCAGTTTTAAAGGTGATAGTCAATTCTCAACTTGGCTACATCGATTATGTGTCAATCACGCATTGAATATGCTTAAAGCCCAAAAGAGCTTATGGGCTCGATTTTTCAATATCGATTCTGCACCTGAAGAAAGCTATTTCGATGAGTATCAAGCGTTGGATAAGTTGATTTTAACCTTACCCGAGCGAGCAAGATGGGTGTTTGTTCTACATGCTGTTGAAGGATATCAACACAACGAAATCGCTGAAATGTTAGATATTTCAGAAGGGACAAGTAAAGCCCAATATCACAGAGCCAGAGTGTTGCTAAAGGAAAAACTCGCATGAGTAAAATGACAGATAAGCAATTAGATGAACTTATTGATGCTCTGCCAAATGAAATGGCGGCAAGCCCAAGTGTATGGCAAAGAGTTCAACAAGAAATTGACGCTAAACCTATTCGAAAAGCGCCGCAGTTACTGCCTTGGGCATTGATTGCCAGTGTAGTGCTGACCGCGATACTGAGCTGGAAACTGTTTGATCATGAAAGCTTGATGTTAAAGCCTGAAAGTAAGAGCTCAGCCATTTTGGCATTGATTGACAATATCGAGCGCAGTCATCAGCAGCAAGTCAGTCAGTTACAACAAAGTATGCAGCTGGTGGCATGGCGAGAGAATCCAGAATTTTCACCATTTAAAAAAGGCTTGGGTGAATTAAGGCAAGCCATGATTGAGGTGATCAAGCAATTAAAACAGCAACCACAAGATAAACAATTATGGGATTTATGGTTGTGGATGCAGCAACAGGAATTGAATTTACTCGGACAAGAGCAGCAAGTACAGCAGATTGAATCAATATAAGCACTTAAGTCGATATTTGATTTGAGTGTTATGGAATTAAGAAGCACTAGTGCGAACGCCAACAGAAGCATACATCCATGTACTGACGACCGCTATACCCTGTAACGGACGGTTGTCTTATCGAACAATTGCTTCAAATGACATTACCAATAGTGTCAACATTTTGAATGAAAGGAAGATACGATGAAATTAGTAAAAATAGGGCTTTTAGCAATAACGGTAAGCTTGGCTTCCTTATCAGCAATGGCTGGAAAAGCGGTCAATAAAACCTTGGACGTTTCAACCAATCCTCATATTGATATCAATGTGAAACGCGGAAATGTGGAAATCAAGACTTGGAATAAAAACCAAGTGATGGTGAAAGGAACCCTTGATGAAAAAAGTGAGGGCTTCATATTCAAACGCGATGGTAAGCATATTCAGATAGAAGATAAGATCCCTAAGCGTTTAAATGGATCTGATAGAAAGGGTAGTCAATTAGTGATAACCGTACCTGCAAGCTTGAACTTAGATGCAGAAGGCGTCAGCGCGGATTATCAAGTGTCTAATGCTAAAGGTGAAATCAGCGTTGGCAGTGTTAGCGGAGATGTCAAAGCGAGCAAGCTTAGCGGTGATATTGAAATCAATACGGTTTCAGGTGAAATTAAGTTAAAAGCGTTAACAGGCAGCGCTAAAATCAACTCGATTTCAGGTGAAATCACAGACTCGGATAGCCAAGCCAAAGTGATTTACAGCTTGGTCAGCGGTAACTTAAAAGCGGAAAATAACGGTGAAAGCATCGAAGTGCAAACGGTTTCAGGGGACATTGATGTCGATTTCCCTAAGGTCACCAAGTTAGATGTAAAAACCGTTAGCGGTGATGTGAATGTTCGTTTGTCGGGTAACGTAGATAAAGTTCGCGGCAAAAGCGTGAGTGGTGATATCGACTTACATTTTTACAGCATGCCTAACAGCAGTTTTTCTATTAACGGTGGTCCGGGCGGCGATATCAATAATCACCTAACAGATGATAAGCCAAAACGTAGCCGTTATACCAACTCTGAATCGATTGATTTTTCGACTGGAAAGGGAGCTGGCTCAGTACGTATGAGTACCATTAGTGGTGAATTAACCGTTAGCAAGAAATAATAAAGAAATGAGGTCGCTCTATCATGAGCGACCGTTAAATTTTTCTTAACCGACAGAAGCCACTTCTTCATCTGACAAATAACGCCATTCGCCAACTTCGAGTTCTTCGTCTAATTCGATATGACCAATCGCTTCACGATGTAAGCCAATGACTTTATTACCAACAGCGGCAAACATACGTTTCACTTGGTGGTATTTACCCTCAGTGATAGTAAGCAGGCAAGTCGTTTCATCTAATATCTCTAACTGCGCGGGTTTGGTTAAGCCATCTTCGTTTCTTAGTTCAACGCCTTTTGCGAAGGTGTCGATAAGCTCTTCTGTAAGTGGATCAGCCACTTCAACCCAATAGCGCTTGCCGCAGTCTTTTTTAGGCGAAGTAATTTTATGAGACCACTGCCCATCATCGGTGATCAAGATTAAGCCTGTGGTATCTGCATCTAATCGTCCGGCAATATGGAGCTTGTCGATTTTAGGTACGTCGAGGTAATTCAGCACCGATGGATATACTTCATCCACATTAGAACACAGCGTATCCATGGGCTTGTTCATCATGATATAGCGACCAGTGACAACCGTGAGCGGGTTATCATCCACGCACACTTCCATATCTTCTTTGACTTTAAAACTGGGATCTTTTACGACCTCGCCATCAACAGTAATGTCACCTGTTTTAAGGGCTTTTTTGGCTTGGCTACGAGTAAGATCGGTGGCTTCACAGATAAATTTGTCTAAACGCACAGTAATTCGATAAGGTAAGGTAAAACTAAGCGCAGTTTAACACGGAACGGAGCGAAGAATGATCACATTATACGGGACACCAAAAAGTCGAGCGTTACGGGTTTCTTGGATACTGGAAGAATTAAACCTTGATTGGGAATTCTCTTACTTAGATTTTTCCAAAGGTGATAATCGTTCACCAGAGTTTCTTGCTATGAACCCAAGTGGCAAAATGCCTGTGATCAAAGATGGTGATTTTGTGCTGACCGAGTCGGCTGCGATAGCCCTTTATCTTGCGGAAAAGTATGGCAATGGGAAGCTACTGCCGAAAGCAGGAACGAAAGAGTCTGCCAAACATCACGAATGGGTGAGCTTTATCATTACTGAGCTTGAGCAGCCTTTGTGGAGTATGGGGAAACACCGATTCGCATTACCTGCTGAAATACGAATTACTGAGATGAAAAATACGGCGATATGGGAGTTTAACAAGGCTGCAGAACTGGCTGAGAACAAGTTAACAGACAGTCACTATTTGTTAGGAGATGAATTGACTGTAGCCGATATTTTACTGGCTCATACCTTATTGTGGGCACAAGTATTTGAGCAAACAATACCGCCTAAATTGACCGCTTTTTATGAAAGAATGCAACAATTACCGAGTTTGAATTCTGCGATAGAGAAAGCCAAAGCCAGTATTCCGGCTTAATATTTTTCTTGATAAAGATAGGGATAATACCAACAAATGAGAACAATGGTGGGATAAGCCAACCGTCCGTGACAGGATGTCACGGTCGTCAGCACATGGACGTGCGCTTCTGTTGGCGTTCACACTGTTGTTCTCGTGCTCGATAGCTCTACAACTGAGTTGCCGCCCATTTAGCGCGGCTTTCACGACTTTCAGATAAACCATTATCAGCGCGAAACGCTTTATATGCTTCAGCATCTAAGGATACTAATGCTACATCCACTTCCAGTACGAGCTTACATTCTTTTTTAATACGCCAAGCAGCTGTGTTGTATAGCTCTGTTAGTGGTAATGAGCTTAAAAACTCTGGGTTATATTGGGTGTATACCGCTTGAGTAGGGTAAACCACAAACGCTAAACGACGTTTAGGTTCTTTTTTAAATAACTCTTCAATGCCATCACAAGTGTTCAGCACTTGCATTTCAATGACATCATCGATGTCGAGTAAGGTTTTTTCAGCTCTAGGATCGATAGCTGCTTCACCGTTTTCCCAAGCTTGTACTTGCTCAAGAGGCTGCTTGGTTAAATCAGCCACTTGTTGTTGAGATAAACCTAAAGATTGACGAAGTGTTTGTACTTCAATTGCATTTAAAGATGCGAAATTTGCCATTGGTATAACCCCTTATGAAAACGGGGCATTATATACATGTGCTAAAGGAATATGCACGAGTATATGTTCAATGTTTGTAATGGTTACGCCCTTGAATAATTATTAGCATTACCTCTATCACAAGGAACTTGCCATGTTAATGCAGTCAGACCTAAGCCTATAATAAAAGCGATTAAAAATGCAGCTACGCCAATTGCTTCACCTGCGAGATCCGAAAGACCAAGTTGATTGTCAAAATCTTGAATTAAAATTAAGGCCAGCATACCCAAAGTGATACAAATAGCGAAAGGAGAAACTTTACAGCCGTATTCAGCCACTTTCCTACATTTACTCTTTTCAGGAGTAGAGTCGTTTGTCGCTGGAGAATTAAAATAACTGCTGTGAACTACCTGTACGCTACCCTTTTTAGCATCAAATTCTTTACCAGGTACCGCTTGATAACCTTGAATATTTGGTGATTTTTCTTGGAGTAAAGGTTGGGTAGATGCAGAGTCGTAATCAACTCTATTACTATCCATACATTCTTGTGTTGCCATAAGATTTATTTAAACCGAGTGATGTTGATGGAACAGTACCCCAATATTTGAATTTTTTACCAGTTAACAATTGTTCATTAACTGTGGTTTAAGTGTTTACTATCATTCGCATTATTCATTTTCTTTGTGCCGTACTTAATGTGCTTATAGTTTGAAGGCAATTGCTTTTGTCATTTTTGTGTAAGAGCTCATACATATTTCTGTTATTAAAATCTCATATTTCATTCTCATAACTGCAACATAGCCTGCTTAACTTATTGCCCGTTAGCTCTAAAACTCACCAGTAATAGGATGAAATTATGAATGCGAAATGGGTAATGGTTCCCGCTGCATTGGCTTTTGCTGCATCAGCTCACGCTGCTGTATTGCCAAAGCACCAAATGGAAAGCGATTGGTACAAGGATGGACAAAACCAATTGGTTAAAAAGCTGAACTTAAAAACAGGATTAAAAGCCAAAAATGTGATCTTGTTTGTGGGCGATGGTATGGGCGTGTCAACGCTCACGGCGGCTCGTATCTATGAAGGGCAAATGAACAACAAGCCGGGTGAAGAAGGTTACCTAAGCTTTGAAAAATTCCCATACACTGCATTGGTCAAAACTTATAACGTAGATGCTCAGACTCCTGATTCAGCGGGCACGATGACAGCGATGATTTCAGGCCTAAAAACCGATGCTGGTGTGATTGGTGTTGATGAAGACGTGGTTCGTGGTCAATGTGAAACCATCAAAGGCAACCAAGTGGCGACTGCGGTTGAGTTAGCGGAAATCAAAGGGTTATCTACAGGCATTATTTCTACTGCTCGTATTACTCACGCAACACCTGCGGCCACTTACGCAAAATCGGTTGACCGTAACTGGGAAGACATCTCAGATATCAAAGATGAAAAGGCAAAAGGTAAATGTGAAGACATCGCTTCTCAGTTAGTTAACTTTGAAAAGAACCTTGAAAAGCGTTATCTCGGCGTTGATGTTGATGGTATCGACTTTGTGATGGGCGGTGGTCGTCGTCATTTTTTACCAAAAGATAAAGCGGCAAATTCGGCCGATGCTCGTAGTGAAGTAGAGGGTGATCGTACCGATAACCGTAACTTAGTGACTGAATGGAAAGAAAAATACCCACAAGGCACTTATGTGATGGATCAAAAAGGCTTTGATGCGATTGATGTGGCTAAGGCGAGTAAGGTCTTTGGTTTATTCAATGAAAGCCACATGCAATACGAGGCTGATCGTAAGAATGATAAAGCGGGTGAGCCTTCATTATCTGAAATGACGGAAACGGCAGTTAATTTCCTTAAAAAGGATAAAGACGGTTTCCTGTTAGTGGTTGAGTCAGGTCGTATTGATCATGGTCACCATGCGGGTAACGCCTATAACGCTTTAAACGATACGGTTGAATTTGCTAAGGCCGTTCAAAAAGCCGTTGAAAATACTAACCCTGAAGAAACGCTTATTTTAGTGACGGCGGATCACAGCCATGTGTTCACTATTGCGGGCTATCCAAAGCGTGGTAACCCAATTCTAGGAAAAGTGGTTTCAGTAGGCAAAACTGAACCTTCAAAAGCGGCTGACGGCAAGCCTTATACAACGCTTGGTTACGCGAATGGTCGTGGCTACATGAACCTAGGTGACGAAACGAATGCCGATGCGGGGTATGGTCAAGACATTCATAAAGATGGTCGTGTTGATTTGTCTGCAATTGATACCACAACACCAGGTTTCCACCAAGAAGCAACCGTACCTAAAAGCAGTGAAACCCATGCTGGCGAAGACATTACTTTACACGCGACTGGCCCAGGAGCGCAGTTAGTCCAAGGTGTCGTAGAGCAAAGCGACGTTTATCACATCATCAATCAAGCGCTTGGCTTAGACAAATAATCGAGGACACCAAGATGAAATTATTAACAAAAATCTCCATCCTTGCAGCCTCAGTAGCTCTTGTAGCCTGTAATGGTGATGATGGTAAAGACGGCCAAAGCGGTGCTGATGGCAAGAATGGTAGTAATGGTTTAAGTTCATTTGTATTGCAGACAGTTGTACAACCTGGGCATGCGGTTTGTGCCAATGGTGGTCTCCAAATTGATTCAGGTTTGGATAAAAATGCCAATGGTAAGTTAGACGCTAGTGAAATCAGCTCAACGACCCATCAATGTAATCCAGCTAAAAGCTCATTAAGCCCGAAAGATTTGTTAACCAATGAAAACAACGCTTGGTATGTTCAAAGCGCCAAGAGTGTTGAAGATGCTAAGCAAATGGCACTGAATGCTAATAATGAGCGCGGTGCAGCAAAAAATGTCATTTTATTTGTGGGTGATGGCATGGGCGTGTCTACCGTTACTGCAGCTCGTATTCGTGACGGTCAAAACAAAGGCATGAAAGGCGAAGAAAACAATCTTAGCTTTGATAAGTTCCCGTTTGCTGGTTTAGCTAAAACCTATAATGTTGACGCACAAACACCTGATTCAGCTGGGACCATGACAGCTATGATTTCTGGTGTAAAAACAGACGTAGGTGTTCTTGGTGTAGATGAAGACATCGAGCGCGGAAAATGTTCAACCGTTAAAGGAAACGAATTAGTTTCTGCCATTGAATTAGCTGAAATTGCTGGTCTTTCCACTGGTGTGATTTCTACGGCACGTATCACTCACGCAACACCTGCGGCAACTTATGCTAAATCGGCTGATCGTAATTGGGAAGACATTTCTGATATCAAAGACGCTGACGCCAAAACTAATTGTGAAGATATTGCATCACAGTTAGTGAACTTCGAGAAAAACCTTGAAGCTCGTTATGACGGTTTAGATGTTGATGGTTTAGAAGTCGTTATGGGCGGTGGTCGTCGTCATTTTTTACCAAAAGATGCTGCAGCAAATTCAGCCGATGCACGCAGTGCTATTGAAGGTGATCGTACTGATGGTCGTAACCTAATCAATGAGTGGAAAGCGAAATATCCAAACGGCGATTATGTGTTTGAAGATGATGACTTCCGAGCCATCAATCCTGAAACCGCTGAGCGCATTTTTGGATTGTTTAATGAAAGCCACATGCAGTATGAGGCAGATCGCCATAACGATAAAGCGGGTGAGCCGTCATTAACTGAAATGACAGAAAAAGCGATCAAGCTATTAGATAACAATGACAAAGGCTTTATGCTGGTGGTCGAATCGGGTCGCATTGACCACGGCCATCACGCGGGTAACGCATACAATGCGTTAGAAGATACCATTGAGTTTTCAGAAGCGATTGAAAAAGCGGTTCGCATGACCAATCCAGAAGAAACCTTAATCATTGTTACTGCGGATCACAGCCATGTATTTACCATTGCGGGTTACCCTAAACGTGGTAATCCAATCTTAGGTAAAGTGGTCGGTATTGGAAAAACGGAACCATCAAAAGCGGCTGATGAGAAACCATATACGACCTTAGGTTATACCAATGGTCGAGGCTTTATGAACTTAGGTGCTGAAACTGATGCAGATGAAGGGTATGACCAAGATATTCATATCGGTCGCGCAGACTTGACTGATGTTGATACTACAACACCTGGTTTCCACCAAGAAGCCGCAGTTCCAAGAGGCAGTGAAACTCACGCGGGAGAGGATGTGGGTATTTATGCCAAAGGTCCATCTGCGCAATTAGTATCAGGTACCAATGAGCAAAGCATCATCTTCCATGTAATGGAGCATGCTATCGATCTTATTAATAAGGCTGAAACCAAACTGAAACCTTAAGTTGATAAGTTGTATTGCAGATAGTATGTTAACGCCCGCTATATGTGGGCGTTTTTATGGATGAAAAACAATGAAAAAGATACAAGCAGTATTGTTGCTAGCAGGCATGGCTTTCAGTTCCGCTCAAGCCGTAGAGATATGCAGCAACCATGAAGTTGTTGGAGCCAAGTATCAAGTCTCCGAGGTAAAACACGGTAAACAAACCTCAAAACAAGTGAACGTATGGCGTAATAAAAACGCCGTGTTATATGAATATCCGCAAACTCGAATTGCTGAATATTGGTATAAAACGCCTAATGCTTCTAAAGAGTTTCTTCAATTAACCCGTTATTTTGATGAGTTCAAACGTGGCATTGAATATCAAAGTAAAGAAATCCGCAGCGCTAATAAACAGCAACATTGGAATCGCTTGTACCATGTGTTTACGCCAAAGCGATTAGCGAAATATCAAAAATCTTCTACAGGCGGTAACAGCTGCACACGAGTGAGTCATTACCACATTCCAAATACGGTGAAAAAAGTCGAATGGTTAGAGCACTATCAATTACCCAAATCTTTTACTTTAGGGCAGAAAGGCAATACCTATCAATGGACGTTAATTGAGTTGGTGTCAGAGCAGAAACAAGTGCTAAGCCGTTTTAAGCAACGAGGCGAGTTTAAAACCACTGATTATGCTGATATTGGTGATAATGAATCTGATGAGTTTTTATCTAAGATGATCAATCAAGGGTTTTAATTTACAAGGCGTGAGCTTTTAAAAGCCTTATTTGGCTTGGTCTTTGTACCGATAACCATGAGCTGAAATTAATATTCAGAAAACCTTTATTTCACCTGCGAAAACTAAACTATCAGTAAGGCTTTTATTGATAGTCGGTGTATGACAGCTCTTTGTAGTTCTACAAATTGTCCAACTCAGATTGGTGAAGCTCAACAACACCAATATAAAACAAACTTAGCAGATTACCCTGAAAATAGGTGTGATCTCGCTATGCCTTTGTCGTTAGATAATTGGAAACAACTGGAGATTATCGAACAAGAGAGGCTGTTATTAGCCTTTGAAGAGCAATTAAGCTCAGATCAGAAATCTATTCCTTATGATCTCTTGGCATTGCCAAGTGAAGCATTACAAGCGTTAATTCAACGTGAGCCGACTCACCTATTAAAGATTGTTTCGCTTATGGGCTTGCCTCTTTCGTGTACTCATCAGCCATTGTTAAAGTCATTATGTGCAGTGTTCGAGCAAACCTTTTCTGAGTCAGATACTTATCAAGCCGATTACTTTTTAGTGATACAAGCATTCAGTGAAGTGGTTGAGATACGGCTTTCGGATTACTTTTTACTCAGCATGGCATCCTTGAAGCGGTGGCATAGCCATATTCCAGACGTTGTCGACAAAGTATTTTTGCAGGACTTAAGTGTACGTATTGATGCGTCAGCTGAATATGTACAATTAAGAAGCAACATGCTGCAAACTTTGCTGTTTAACTCTCAATTATCACTGCAAAAACAAAGAGGATTATGGATAGAGCTAGCACTGAGCCCTATCCCTTTAATTTCCGAGCAAGAAACCCAAGCCTTTTATCAAGAAAATTGGATGAAGCTTTCTGGTTTGGAGAGAGATTTTGATAAACAGTGTGTGGCTGATTACTGTTCGGCTTATGAACTGCTTGATTCTGCTTTTTCAGATAGTCATGAAGTTGCGCAAGTTTACTACTTTCAATTACTCGAGTTCATGCTCGATAAAATGGAACAACATTTTGAATTTATAGAATACGATGACTGTTCTGATGAAGCACAGAATATCGAGAGAAATTTAGA
Source organism: Parashewanella tropica (assembly GCF_004358445.1). NCBI lineage: Bacteria > Pseudomonadati > Pseudomonadota > Gammaproteobacteria > Alteromonadales > Shewanellaceae > Parashewanella > Parashewanella tropica. Next base: position 3,409,747 of record NZ_CP037951.1, on the reverse strand, counting down.
GTTAAGGCAATGTATGGAGCTGAGTTTCCATATCATAGAAAAATTGTTCCCTAAACCGTTAAATCTAATCCCCAAGCATCAAGCATTATTGTACCAACTCGTGAGAACGGGTTTGTGCCGAAATTGGCAAATTGCAATGCCATTTTATTGCCTTAGTGATGAAGCAAAAGTCGGGGGGAATTTGGTTGATGCTGTGGGTGACCAGCATGTCAGTCAACATTTTTTAGACTATCAGCGTACCCGTTTACCAGAGCCTCTTAAAACAGCGCATAATGTGAAATCTGTCCACACTTACCAAAGTGCTCGTCGCCAATTAATGGTTTGTTGTTTACGAATGAGTACCTCTGAACTCGAAGCTCTCTGTAAACATGAGATTTTTTCATATAAAGAGTTATGTTTGATTGCCGTGCGCTTACCAGAGGCCAGAAAACAAGTTTTTACTATCGCTAAAAGAGATGAATTAGCACATAAAACGCTTGCTCAAATATGTGCAAAACACAAAACACTTGCTGAGCATTACTTCAAAACTTTCCCTGAAAAAAGCCACGCTTGGCGAGCTAAAGTGGCTATGAAGCATCCTAATTTAATGAAAAAAATGTGGAAAGAGTTTGAGAAAGCTAAGCGGCATTTTTCTGAGCTGACAATGGAGGAGCAAACTCAGTGGAAAAAAGCATTAGTGTTTCTTTGTGATTCTGCTGAGCGGGCACAAAAAGTTTTACCGTTTGCTTTGGCGCATGAAGATACTGAGCGCTTGTTATGTCAGATATTGATCCAACAGCCCGACCTTGTAACAGAAGCTGTTGTAAAAAGAATATTTTCAGCGAAAGGGGAAGAAGAAAAGGACTACTTAGTTTGTCAATATGGTCGCCAATTACAAGATTTGGGTGTCAGTGAGGAGCAAATTAAAGCAAGTTGTTCATGGTGTGCGTTATCTTCTCACCCAGAGTTACCTCACGAATTGGATGAGGCTCAATTACTCAAAGCGGCTAAGTATAATCGTAGTCTGGCTAAGACAATGATTTGTGCCGCCACACCTGAAAAACGGTTAGAATTAAGACGTCAATTAAAGCAGTGGCCAGAGTTATTTGCTGAACATACCGTTGAAGGTTCAGAACAACAAATTGAGCTCAATAGTCTTGAAGCTGGCTATGAGCTATTGAATCATCCAGAGCGGTGGGAATTTGTGAATAAGCAAAGCTTATATGCTTTGGCTACCAGTAGAGTTGTATTTGCCCACTCTTTATTGTTCAACCCCCAGTTTGTATCCTTGGCACGACAATTAACCGAAGAGCAAGTATGCCGGATTTTAGTTATCCATGACATGTGGGATAAACATGAAGTGGCTATAAGGGGAGTGTTTCAGAGAAATATTGATCCTAACGTTGCCAAAAATTCTTGGTTATTTTCAACAGAGCTAATGATCAAAGGGATTGAACTGGGTTATATCACTAGTAGTGATATAACTGATAAGATGACTCAAATTAGGTATACTGAAAAAGAGCTTGAACTCCTTCTAAACTGTGACACCTTTACTCGTTCACTTTCTTATTCGGACTTATCTCGATTAGCGTCATGCTATAAATCATTTGCGATCCATCTATTAAATTCTCCCCGACACCGTTGCGAGCTAACCCTTGGGCAATTATTTGAGTTGAGTAAAAAATACGATGTTGTAGCTCAAGGGATCATTCAATCAGTAGACGAAGGTCAATTGGTTGGACTTAGCGCTGAACAGTGGTTAGCAATTGCCAGCGCTCACCCTAGGGAAAGATCATGAAACACCCCGTCACAGCTAGTTTTCCGCAGATTTAGAAATTTAGCTTTTCTTTTATATCTCACTGTGATCTTATACTTCTTTTTAGAGTATGAGATTTCTTATGAACGGCCATGATTTGATTCAACAACTTTCTACAATCAGAGACCCACGACAGGACTGGAAGATTGATCACAAGCTAACAGATATTTTGCTACTCACCATTTGTGGTGTTATTGCTGGTGCTGAAGGTTGGGAAGAAGTTGAAGACTTCGGTCATGAACGACTTGACTGGCTTCAGAATTATGGAGATTTTGATAATGGAATTCCCGCTCACGATACCATTGCCAGAGTGATTAGCAGCATTAGTGCAAAGCAGTTCCAACAATGTTTTATTGATTGGATGCAAGCTTGTCATGAAGTGACTAAAGGCGATGTTGTCGCCATTGACGGTAAGACCGTTCGTCGTTCATATAACAAAGCAAAGCGGCTTGGCCCTATTCATATGGTGAGTGCTTTTTCTACAGCGAATAATGTCGTGCTTGGACAAATAAAAACGGCTGAAAAGTCTAACGAAATTACAGCAATCCCAGAGTTACTAAAACTATTAGACATTAGAGGTTGCATTGTAACCATTGATGCAATGGGCTGTCAGAAGCAAATAGCTCAAACAATCTTAGATAAAAATGCCGACTACTTGCTTGCAGTAAAAGGTAATCATAAGCGCTTAGAAGAAACCTTTATCAAACATTTCTCTATGGATAAACTTCAGAAATGGAATGGTGAATATTTTACAACAAACGAAAAGGCACACGGGCGTGAAGAAACTCGAATGCACATAACCTGTGAAACTTTTGGAGAGTTTGTTGATTTAGGCTTTGAATGGCCAGGGCTACAAACATTGGGAATCAGTATTTCCTTTAGAAATAACGAAGGTGAAGTTCCCACAGACGCTACAATTCGATACTTCATTAGCTCAGCTAAATTAACGCCGAAGAAGTTTGCTGAAGCTGTAAGGTCGCATTGGCATATAGAAAATAAGCTTCACTGGAAATTGGATGTTGCGATGCGAGAGGATGATTGTCGTATACGACGAGGTGAAGCACCAGAAGTGTTTTCAAACATACGTCATGTAGCGCTGAATTTACTCAATAAAGAAACAACCTTTAAAGCCGGTTTAAAGAGAAAGCAAAAGAAAGCAGCAATGAGTACAAGTTACCTAGCTCAAGTCCTTGCAGGGCAAGAGCTTTCGTAATCTTTCCGTGGCGCTCACCCAGCATTATTCCAATCAATTTTTGCATTACTCGTTCGAAAACTGCTTCCTCAGCCGAGCTTAACTCAATTAAAACAAGCCGCAGCACAAAATCCAAGCTTAGCCATGGAGATGCAGCGATTCATCGCGTTACCTGAACTTTCATCCTCAGAAGAAAAACAAGTGATGGAACCATCGTTCCCTACTTTAAGGCCCAAGCGATTAACTAAAATAGATTTTATGCCATTTAAGCAGAGCCAAATGACGCGAGATGATGCAGGGCTACAGCAAAAAGGAGTGTGTGCTGGCTTGAATATTGAGTTTGCGCGCTATGCCTCTAGCCATGATGAACCAATGGATATGGTATTCAAGTTGCAGAAGTATGATATGACACATTCATCGTTGCCTGATAGAGTAAATTTCTATCAAGTTAATCAATTTGATTTTTACACTGAGCCCCGCCGTTATCATAGTGATGAAGAACCAGGGGCATATTCGAAACTGGTGAATTATGTTAATGGTGTGGTGACTTCAAGAGGAGACTCGGCACACTCAGCTCCTGTTTTTGACAAGCAAAAAGTACTGAATAAGCTACGTAGACATAATTTGTTAAGTGTTATAGATGATTGTCATGCAAGTACTTTGGTTTATGTGCCTAGAAAGCGTGAGCGCAAGGTGACTAAAGATGAATTACCGGGGGATTTATATTTCTTTGACAGTAATTACGGGTGTTGGCATTGGCAAGATTTTAATTGGGAAACGCATAAAGTGGAACTTGAGAGTAAAATATATTTAGCTTTGCAAAACCGTAATGCAGAAAAGAATTGGTGTATCTATTTTTCACCGATTGATATTGCACGAGCTGATTTGACTAAAAGAAATTTTCAAAAAGCAAGCTGATAAATGAACATGCCTCCTTAACGAAGGCATTACTGTTCTACTCTTCCAACCAAACCTCTTCAATCCAGTCCCAAAGGGTTTCCCATTGAGCGGTCATTCTGCCATCTCTCCAAAAATGGACTTGTCCCATTTGGTCGATACAGTAAAAATCATCCCCTTGCTGGCAAATGGCGATCATTTCTCTGGGCAAACCGATAGACCATGCGTAGCTGGTGACTTCAGGTAAATATGTGTGTGTTGATGGGTCGGCAGCGGTGACGGGTTCAATATGACCAAATAAAACGTCGCTGCCTTCTAGTAAATAGCTTTTTAAATCTTGAGGAAGTGGGATTAAAATTTGCTCTTCAATTTCAACCAACTGTTCAAAGGTTGGTAACTCAAGTGGAAAGGTGGTTTGCTGGTTGCGTTGCTGCAATTTTTCTAAAATATCATTCATAGGTTGCGAATATCGGTGTTATTGATTTTTGCATATTGGCAGCAAAGCTATCATTCCGATAACGGTTTAGCAAAAAAAAGCCGTAACAAGTACGGCTTTGATACAGGATTACCAAATTTTGACGCGTTTACTTGGTGGAAGATACATTTTATCTCCCGGTTTTACATCAAAGGCTTTGTAGAAAGCAGGTGAATTAGATAGTGCGCCTAATGAACGAAACTCTGGTGGAGAATGGGGATCGGTAGCGACACGATTTCGTGCGGCTTTTTCTTTAAATTTGGCTCGCCAAATTTGTGTGAAACCAATAAAGAAGCGTTCATCGCCCGTTAAGCCATCAATGATGGGTGCAGGTTTACCGTTCAAAGACTTTTTGTAGGCTTTGTAAGCGATGGTAATACCAGAGAGATCACCAATGTTTTCGCCTAAGGTCAGTTTTCCATTCACGTGCAAGTCTTTAAATACGTAATAACCGTTAAATTGATCCACCAATTGCTTGGTGCGTTTGTGGAACTCGGTTAGATCTTGAGGTGTCCACCAATTTTTTAAGTTACCGTCGCCATCGTATTTCGCCCCTTGATCATCAAAACCATGTCCCATTTCATGACCAATAACCGCACCAATGCCACCATAATTCACCGCGTCATCCGCCGCCATATTGAAGAATGGTGGCTGCAAAATTGCCGCAGGAAAGACGATTTCGTTCATGGTTGGGTTGTAGTAAGCATTAACGGTTTGTGGCGTCATAAACCATTCACTGCGATCAACGGGCTTACCTAATTTATCGAGATCTTTTTGATGATTGAACATGGCGGCTCTGCGAGCATTGCCAACGAGATCATTCTCTTTAATGACGAGCTTACTGTAATTCTTCCACTTATCGGGATAACCAATTTTAGGCGTGAACTTAGCCAGCTTGTCACGTGCTGCGGCTTTTGTTGTGGCGCTCATCCAAGTGAGATCATCAATACTGCTGCCATAAGCATCGCGCAGATTTTCAACCAATTGCTCCATTCTGGCTTTAGCTTCTGGTTTAAAGTGCTGTTTGACATAAACCTTGCCTACAACTTCGCCGAGTAAACCGTTGACCACTGAAACACCTCGCTTCCAACGAGGCTCTTGGGCTTCTTGACCGTTTAAGGTTTTAGAGAAAAAGTTGAAGTTCTCTTTTACAAAGGGATCGGACAATAAGCTGGCCGAACCTGAGAGTGTTTGCCAAGTTAGATAGACTTTCCAATCGTTAAGGTTTCGAGATTGAATAAGCTTGCCAAGACCAGCGATAAAGCTGGGTTGATTGATAATGATGTCTTTTTGCTTATCTGCTCCCATTGTTTTGAGGTAAAGGCTCCATGGGATTTGTGGCGCAAGTTTAGTTAAATTTCGAGTTTGATATAGGTTATACGTTTTGGTGCTGTCACGAGTTTTGACTTTATCCCAATGCAGTTTGGCTATTGCGGTTTCTAGTGATAACACGGTTTTAGCACTTTGGCTTGGGTTGGGTAGTTTGGCGAGTTCAAACATTTTCTGAACGTGTTTGAGGTAAGCTCGACGAAGGTCGGTAAAGCGTTTGGTTTTATCGAGATAATAGTCCCTGTTTGGCAGGCTTAAACCTGATTGCCAAATATGAGTGGCGTAACGACTGGAGTTTTTGGCATCGACATCGATGTAAAATGCCATCGGACTTGCGCCACCTTGGATTTGGCTTCGAGCAAAATACGCCACTAATTGATTTCTATTGTGAATCGCTTTAATCGCACTAAACTGCGATACAATTGGCGATAATCCGAGTGAGTTTAAGCGCTGAGTATCCATGTAAGAGCGATATAAATCCGCTACCTTTTGCTCGTCAGAGCCGCTTTTTAAGTTTGATTGCTGGGCAACATTTTCAATAATCGCCTTAACGTCATCTCTCGCGTGTTCCCTTAAATCGTAAAACGCACCGATGCTGGTTCTATCACTTGGGATCTTAGCGTCTTTGAGCCAAGTGCCGTTGACATAAAGATAAAAGTTATCTTGAGGACGAACGCTTCGGTCAAAGTTTTTAAAATCGATACCAGAAGTCAAAACTGGTTTGTTCTGGTTCAAAGTATTAGATGACGGTGATGGCGATTGAGAGCTCGTCGCCTTATCATTTGTACAGGCTGTTAAACTTAATATTATTGAAAGTGTGATGCTGCTTAGAAGGAGTTTTTTCATTGAATTTTCCTAAGAACTGGTTAGGGGCAGTTTATCTTTCGAGATGATTTTTGCAGCGATAAATTGGTTATTTTATGCAAGGCGGAGCTTGTGAAGTGTGGTTGCACCACATAAACTAGCGATAACGCAGCAGAAATGACCAATTTACGCTGTCTTCGATGCTTATGAGCGCTACCTGTTCTGTGTTGTGAGCAATTTACTTAGAATGCTAAGCTTCATTGCCCACGCCTTGAACAGAAAAGCGCTCATATAGCACAAAATTTCATCCTGAAAGATAAACAGCCCCTAGTATTTGCACTGTAAAACTAGCGAATTTTTGGTCAACATACAATGATCCTAAACTTCTATTTTTTGTAGATAAATCGTGAACTAATTTAAAGATTTGTTTACCATGATTGCATTAGGGGAGTAACGAATGGAAATGGGAAAAATGCCAAGGGAGCAATTGGGAATTTGTGCAGAGGGAAATCTGCACAGCATTTATTTGATGTATAACGCAGAAGATAATGTAGAAGCTCAACTTAGACCTTGTCTTGCTTCGGTGGCTCAGTATCTCTATGAGCTAACCGATCAATATGCAGACAGTGCATTCAATGGCTTTTTAGCGATTGGCGCCAATTATTGGGACAGTCTTTATCCTGATGAACGACCTGCTCTATTACGCCCATTTCCAGCTGTTCAGCATCAAGATTTTTACGCTCCTGCCATCGAGTTTGATTTATTTTTTCATATCCGTTGTGACCGCTATGATGTGTTGCATTTGGTGGCTAATGAAATCAATCAAATGCTAGAAGGTTTAGTCGAGCTGGTGGATGAAGAGCGTGGCTTCCGTTACATGGACAGTCGTGATCTCACTGGTTTTGTTGATGGTACCGAAAACCCTAAAGGCCGCCAGCGACAACAAGTGGCTTTGGTTGGCGAAGAAGAACCACGCTTTCAATCAGGCAGTTATGTTCACGTACAAAAATACGCTCATAAACTCAAACAATGGCATGGTCTTGCGCAAAAAGAACAAGAAGACATTATTGGGCGAACCAAGCAAGATGATGTTGAATACGCTTCTGAAGATAAATTGCCGAGCAGTCATATTAAAAGAGTGAATCTAAAAGATGAACAGGGCAAGAGCAAAGAAATTCTAAGACAAAGCATGCCTTATGGTTCATTACGTCAGCAAGGATTGATGTTTATTTCTGTTTGTCATACTCCGACACACTTTGAAGCTATGCTCCACAGTATGGTTAAAGGTGATGAACACGGGCATAGCGATCACTTGTTGCGCTTTACTCAAGCTTTGACGGGATCTTCATTTTTTGCACCATCACTAGATTTTTTATTAGATGCTGCAGTAGAAACTTATTAGACTTTTATATTCGATAAATACAGAAGGTTAAGTGTTTCGAGAACGATTTGAAATGCTTAATCTTTGTGGTTTGAACCGTCATCAATATCACCAAATATTCTAAATTATCAGCTAAACATCTTTCTGTTATTTCTCATAAGTGTTTCTAATAAATATAAGTATGAGATTTAAAACTTAAGCAAACTCCTCTACATAACTCTTGATTCACATCTAAGCTTTACAAATCGTTTATCTATACTTCGTCATTTATCAATGGGAGAAGCTGAAATGTTGAACACGCCTAAAAAAGCTTGCCTCTGTAATGCGTCTATTTTGACTCTCGTTTTTAGTGGATTATTTCTTATCTGCTCAAATGCTTATGCGGCTGATACGTCAACAGGAAGCTATACCTTTGCTTGGTTAAGTCATAATCCATTTGCTTATTTATTTTTGGCATTAGCGATGGGTTATCCTCTCGGTCGATTGAGCCTATGTGGGATCAGTCTTGGTGCTACGGCGGGTACTTTAATCGTTGGTATTGCCATTTCGTTTACCGCTAAGACCTTGTACGGGATGACGTTTCATATTCCCGGTTTAGTAGAAGATATCGCATTGATGATGTTTATGTATGCGTTAGGGATGAAAGTCGGTCCTCAATTTTTTTCCGGATTTAAACGGGGAGGCTGGGACTTTTTTGTTATTGGGCTAATCACGGTATTCAGTAATTTTTTAATTGTTTTCTTAGGTGCAAAACTGGTCGGTTTGGCTCCAGGCTATGCGGCTGGGATTATCTCAGGTAGCTATACCGTAACAGCCGTAATGGGCGTGGCACAAAGTGCAATTTCCAGTGGCGCTTATAAAATGCCTGATGGGTTAACTGCCGATGTGGTTGGAGCTAATATGGCTGCTGGGTACGCCATTAGCTATGTTCTCTCCTCTGTATTCATCATTTTACTGATCAAATATTTACCGACCATGTTTGGTCATGATCCAGTTAAGTCGGCTAAAGATGCTGAGGCATCATTTGGCAGTGATAAAGAAGCGCTTCCAGGCACATCGGGTTCATCCAAATTAGGACTTTCTGATCTGCAAATTCGTTCTTATCGAGTGGATCATTCAGAGCTGACTAATCAGCCATTATCAGTGATACACCAAAACAACCCGAATGCTAGCGTAGTTAAAATTTTAAGAGGTGAGCAACTTATTGAGGCTAATGATGATTCGGTGCTTAAGATAGGCGATATCATTGGCATTATGGGGGAATATAGTGACTTGCTGAAAGAGAGCGAAGTCACTGGTAATGAAGTGGATGAACCCCGAGTACGCAGTGTTGCCATTGAGGTTGCTGATATTCATATTGGTGCTAAATCCGTTCACGGAAAAACCTTACTGGAATTAGAGGAAGAAATAGGGTTTGGAGTGAGTGTAAAAGCCTTGTTCCGCTCAGGCGTTCCAGAACATCATTTACCTGATACGGTTGTCGAAACGGGAGATGTTATCCGATTAATCGGCCCAGAGGCTTGTATCAATCGAGTAGCAAAAACCTTAGAAGGAAAGCCTGTCGTGGAGAGTTCATATACTGAGGTTTCGTTTATGTCGATAGCGTTGACGATTGGCTATCTCATAGGTCACTTCAGCTTAACCATAAAAAATATTCCGTTTGCGCTTGGCACGTCTGCTGGCTGTATGTTGATGGGCATTTTTGTTTCTTGGCTACGAACACGTAACCCTAATTTTGGTGGTCCAACAAGCGAAGGTGCTCGTTCATTTATGAATGATATTGGTCTTTCATTTTTTGTTGCTGTGTTGGCTTCTTCAGTAGGGCCTAAAATTCTTAACTCTTTTCAGGGAAGTGTCATTATCTGGATTGCTCTGCTTGGATTAGCTGGAGCTTTGATCCCGCCGTTTATTTCTTGGCTTTACGGTTACTATATTCGTAAGATGAATCCTGTGATTCTGGCTGGAACCTGTGCAGGATCACGTAACAGCACACCGGGACTGAATGGAATTCAAGATATATCGAAAAGTGCCATTGCGGCTATTGGTTACCCTGTTCCTTATGCGTTAACGTCAGCCTTAGTTTTAATTCTTGGCTATATTGCGATGGTATTTTCGTAATTTCACATAAGGGAAAATGACATATGCAGAGCGGTGTAACTCTGCATATACACTTGGGGTTACTCAGAGTAATTAAATAAAGATTTAACAGTCTCTAGTGTAGAGCTCATATCAGCAAGGTGAGCTGGGCAGATAAAAATCGTATCATCACCAGCGATGGTGCCTAAAATACCTTCTGGCTTACCGATTGAATCTAAAAGACGTGCGATAAGTTGAGCTGCACCAGGACTGGTTCTAACCACAATCATTGACTCATTGTGGTCTACATCTAATACTAAGTTTTTTAGTGGGCTACCCGCTGTCGGAACGCCGAGTTCTGCAGGAAGGCAGTATACCATTTCTTGTTTAGCGTTACGGGTTCTAACCGCGCCAAACTTACTCAGCATTCTAGATACCTTAGATTGGTTAATGTTGTTAAAGCCTTCAGCTTGAAGTGCATTGACAATTTCACCTTGAGATCCAAAGCGTTCTTCTTTTAATAAGCTCTTGAATGCTTTTACTAATTCGTTTTGATTTTTAATAGTCATAATGATGTCTTTTTTATCAGAGAATGAACCGTAAACATCCCGTTCTTGATACATTCGAAGTAAACGAATTTTTGCATACTGCCAATTATAGTGTCAAACAAACTGCATAAAGGTGCATAAAAATGCACTTGGAAGTAGAGGAAACACAAGTTTACAACTTAGCTGAAACCCCTTTAAAAGTAGTATTTTGAGTTGCCATTCCTTCTACATAAATCTTATGACTTGTTTCACAGCTTTATTGAAATTTAAATCACATTCCAGTAAGGTTGCCGCACTAATTTGACCAAGATCACAAATCCTGCGAATCATCGGAGACAATTATGAAAGTTGCTGTACTAGGCGCGGCTGGCGGTATCGGCCAAGCTCTTGCCCTACTATTAAAAACTCAATTACCTTCTGGCTCAAAGCTATCTTTATATGATATCGCGCCAGTAACCCCAGGTGTTGCGGTTGATTTAAGCCACATTCCAACGGACGTTGAAGTAAAGGGTTTCGCGGGTGAAGACCCAACTCCAGCACTTGAAGGTGCTGATGTAGTATTGATTTCTGCTGGTGTTGCACGTAAGCCAGGCATGGATCGCTCTGATCTATTCAACATCAACGCAGGTATTGTTCGCAGCCTAATCGAGAAAGTGGCTGCAACTTGCCCTAAAGCACTTGTTGGTGTGATCACTAACCCTGTAAATACTACCGTTGCGATTGCTGCTGAAGTACTTAAACAGGCAGGTGTATATGATAAAAACCGTCTATTCGGTGTAACCACTCTTGACGTTATCCGCTCTGAAACTTTTGTTGCAGAAGCTAAAGGTCTTAAGCCAGAAGATGTGAAGATCAATGTTATTGGTGGTCACAGTGGTGTAACCATTCTTCCTCTACTTTCTCAAGTTGAAGGTGTAACTTTCTCTGATGAAGAAGTGGCTGCTTTGACTAAGCGTATTCAAAATGCAGGTACTGAAGTAGTAGAAGCGAAAGCCGGTGGCGGTAGTGCGACTCTATCTATGGGTCAAGCGGCATGTCGTTTCGGTTTATCTCTTGTACGCGGTCTTCAAGGCGAAGAAAACGTAATCGAGTGCGCGTATGTTGAAGGCGGTAGTGAGCACGCTGAGTTCTTCGCACAACCTGTTCGTCTGGGTAAAAACGGCGTAGAAGAAGTATTATCATACGGCGAAGTCAGTGCTTTTGAAGCTGAAGCTCGTGACTCTATGCTTGATACCTTAAAAGGTGATATCAAAATCGGCGTTGAATTTGTAAAATAATTTAACGATTTGATACAAGAAAAGCGAAGCTACGTGCTTCGCTTTTTTTGTGCCGAAAAAAAAAGATAATTCACTAAAACAAACCAATCCCTACCATGTTATTGAATTTGATTGCAATTTTGTGTTTTAGGATATGTGATCTTGGTCAATAAAGGCTTTTTGCAAATGTAGATTTGGTCACATTTCTCATGTAGAATCTGCGCAATTTGCCAAAATTTCAGTATTTATGATTTTTTGGTAAGGAGTTTATTAATAAAAAACATTGAATTTCAGTAACTTGGCTCTTTCGGAGGTCGTGTTGACACAGTCTGCCTTACTCGTACTCGAAGATGGAACCGTTTTTACCGGCACATCAATTGGTGCTTCAGGTGTTTCGGTCGGAGAAGTCGTTTTTAACACTTCGATGACAGGATACCAAGAAATATTAACGGACCCTTCTTATTCTCGTCAAATCGTCACTCTTACATACCCCCACATTGGAAATACCGGCACTAACTCAGAAGATACAGAATCAGATAACATTCATGCCACTGGCTTAATCATTCGTGATCTTCCTCTTCTCGCCAGTAACTTCCGCAATCAACAATCTCTCAGTGATTACCTTAAAAGCAATAACGTCGTAGGCATAGCCGATATAGATACGCGTAAGCTAACCCGTATTTTACGTGAAAAAGGCTCTCAAGCAGGTTGTATTTTAGTTGGTGATGACAGCGATAAAGCGCTTGCAGAAGCAAAAGCGTTCCCTGGCTTAAAAGGCATGGACTTAGCCAAAGAAGTTACTACGGACTCAACGTATCAATGGCGCAGTGGAAGCTGGCGCTTGGTGGGAGGCTTACCCAGTGATACACCTGAGTCGGAACTTAAGTATAAAGTTGTAGCATATGACTATGGTGTAAAGCGCAACATTTTAAGAATGTTAGTTGACCGTGGTTGTGATGTCACAGTGGTTCCAGCTAAAACACCTGCAAGCGAAGTGTTAGCCATGAATCCCGATGGTGTGTTTTTATCGAATGGTCCTGGTGACCCTGAGCCATGCGATTACGCCATTGAAGCGATTCAAGAAATCTTAAAAACTGAAATCCCAGTATTTGGAATTTGTTTAGGCCACCAATTATTGGCGTTAGCTTCAGGTGCCAAAACATTGAAGATGAAGTTTGGTCATCATGGTGCTAACCATCCTGTGGGTGATACCGATAAAGGCACGGTAATGATCACCAGCCAAAACCACGGTTTTGCTGCGGATGAAGCCAGTTTGCCAAGTAACATCAAAGTGACACATAAGTCGCTATTTGATGGCTCGCTACAAGGGATCCACTTAACGGATAAGCCTGCATTTAGCTTCCAAGGTCACCCTGAAGCAAGTCCGGGACCGCATGATTGCGCACCTTTGTTCGATCACTTTATCGAACTGATTGAAAACCACCTTCAACAAAAGCTGTAACTCTGGGGTAGCCGAGAAATGCCAAAACGTACAGACATAAAAAGTATCTTAATTTTAGGTGCGGGACCGATTGTCATCGGTCAAGCGTGTGAATTTGATTATTCAGGCGCACAAGCTTGTAAAGCATTACGAGAAGAAGGCTACCGAGTCATTCTGGTGAACTCTAACCCAGCCACCATCATGACCGATCCTGAAATGGCCGATGCTACCTACATCGAGCCAATCCACTGGGAAGTGGTTCGCAATATTATTGCCAAAGAAAGACCTGATGCGGTTCTACCAACCATGGGTGGTCAAACGGCTTTGAACTGTGCGCTTGAACTTGAAGCAAAAGGCGTACTTGAAGAGTTCAATGTTGAAATGATCGGTGCAACCGCCGATGCGATCGATAAGGCAGAAGATCGCAGCCGTTTCGACAAAGCCATGAAGAGTATTGGTTTAGAGTGCCCACGTGCTGATATCGCTCATACCATGGACGAAGCCTATCAAGTGCTTGAGCAAGTGGGTTTCCCATGTATCATCCGCCCTTCATTTACTATGGGGGGCACTGGTGGCGGTATTGCTTATAACCGTGAAGAATTTGAAGAAATTTGTTCAAAAGGTTTCGAGCTGTCACCAACCAATGAGCTATTGATCGATGAATCACTCATCGGTTGGAAAGAGTACGAAATGGAAGTGGTTCGTGACCGCAATGACAACTGTATCATTGTGTGTGCGATTGAAAACTTCGACCCGATGGGCGTTCATACGGGTGACTCAATCACTGTTGCGCCAGCTCAAACCCTGACCGATAAAGAATACCAATTGATGCGTAATGCATCGCTTGCAGTACTTCGTGAAATTGGTGTTGAAACCGGTGGTTCGAACGTACAGTTTGGTATCAACCCGAAAGACGGTCGTATGGTGATCATTGAGATGAACCCTCGTGTATCTCGTTCATCGGCTCTAGCTTCTAAAGCGACTGGTTTCCCGATTGCAAAAATCGCCGCCAAGTTAGCGGTTGGTTTCACTCTAGATGAATTATCGAATGACATTACTGGTGGTCGCACGCCAGCGTCATTTGAACCATCAATCGACTATGTTGTTACCAAAATTCCTCGTTTTAACTTCGAAAAATTTGCAGGCGCCAATGATCGTCTAACGACTCAGATGAAGTCTGTTGGTGAGGTGATGGCGATTGGTCGTACTCTACAAGAGTCGATGCAAAAAGCATTACGCGGGCTTGAAGTGGGTAAAAATGGCTTTGACCCAATCATCGACTTAGATGATAAAAATGCGATTTCTAAAATTCGTCACGAATTACAAGAGCCTGGAGCTGAACGTATTTGGTATGTAGCTGATGCCTTCCGTATTGGCCTATCCGTCGATGCTATCTACAAACTAACGGGTATTGATCATTGGTTCTTGGTGCAAATTGAAGAGCTGATCAAACTTGAATCTGAACTTCAAGACATGTCAGTGACTGAGCTTGATGAAACCTTCTTACGTAAATTGAAGCGTAAAGGTTTTGCGGATGCTCGAATTGCTGAGTTATTAAGAGTTTCTGATAACGATATCCGTGTACTTCGTAACCGTTTAGGTGTACTGCCTGTATACAAGCGTGTTGATACTTGTGCAGCTGAGTTTGCGACCGATACCGCTTACATGTATTCAACCTATGAAGAAGAGTGTGAAGCGAACCCATCCGATCGTGAAAAAATCATGGTGCTGGGTGGTGGTCCAAACCGTATTGGTCAAGGTATTGAGTTCGATTACTGCTGTGTACATGCGGCATTGGCGATGCGCGAAGATGGTTACGAAACCATTATGGTGAACTGTAACCCTGAAACCGTATCAACGGATTATGACACTTCCGATCGCTTGTACTTTGAGCCAGTAACGCTTGAAGACGTATTGGAAATCGTGCGTGTTGAAAATCCAAAAGGCGTGATTGTTCAATACGGTGGTCAAACGCCACTTAAGCTAGCGAAAGCGTTAGAAGAAGCAGGCGTTCCCATCATTGGTACCAGCCCAGATGCAATTGACCGCGCCGAAGACCGTGAGCGCTTCCAAGAAACCATTAAAGAACTGGGTCTAAAGCAGCCTGAAAATGACACGGTAACCACAGTTGAAGCAGCCGTTCATGCCGCTGAGCGTATCGGTTATCCGTTAGTGGTTCGTCCATCATACGTATTGGGTGGTCGGGCAATGGAGATCGTTTACGACCAAGACGATTTACTGCGTTACTTTAATGAAGCGGTTCGTGTATCGAATGACTCGCCAGTGCTTCTAGACTACTTCTTAGATAACGCGATTGAAGTTGATATTGATGCGGTTTCTGACGGTAAAGATGTGGTTGTTGGCGCCATTATGGAGCACATCGAGCAAGCAGGGGTTCACTCTGGTGACTCAGGTTGTTCATTACCGCCGTACAGCTTAAGCCAAGAAATCCAAGCACAAATGCGTGAGTATGTTCGTAAGCTTGCATTGGAGCTGGGTGTAGTGGGTCTAATGAATGTTCAGTTCGCGGTTAAAGATAACGAAATCTACATGATTGAAGTTAACCCGCGTGCGGCTCGTACAGTTCCGTTTGTGTCTAAAGCGACTGGTGTTCCATTAGCGAAAATCGCAGCACGTGTAATGGCGGGGCAATCTTTGGCAGAGCAAGGGTTTACGAAAGAAGTGATCCCAAGCATGTACTCAGTGAAAGAAGTGGTTCTGCCATTCAACAAGTTCCCGGGTGTTGACCCATTGCTTGGTCCTGAAATGCGCTCAACCGGTGAAGTAATGGGCACAGGTGAAACCTTTGCTGAGGCTTATGCAAAAGCCTGTTTAGGTGCGACATCTGACGTACCTAAGTCGGGTCGTGCACTGCTTTCTGTTCGTAACAGCGATAAAGAGCGTGTGGTAGAGCTGGCGGCACAGCTTATTAAGTTAGGCTACGAGCTAGATGCGACTCATGGTACGGCTGTGGTTCTGGGTGAAGCCGGTATTAATCCACGTTTAGTGAACAAAGTACATGAAGGTCGTCCGCATATTCTTGACCGTATTAAGAATGGTGAATACAGCTACATGGTAAACACGACTGAAGGTCGTCAAGCGATTGAAGACTCTCGTCAGTTACGCCGTGCAGCATTACGTCATAAGGTGAACTACACTACAACCCTGAATGCCGCATTTGCAGCGTGTATTTCACACAATGTAGATGAGCGTAAGACAGTACGTTCAGTACAAGAAATTCATGAGAATATCTAAATATCTTCTTGTTTGAAAATTGATTTTAAACAAGCATTAAATGTTAAAAAGGCTGCAATATTGCAGCCTTTTTTGTTTATATTTTCAGCAAAAACTCCAATTAGGGATCATACTAGCTACATATATCAGCTTAAAGCTGAATTTAACTTAAGTTTGAACCAATTAGCACTTGAATTAGTCTAAATAACAGGCTAATTCTACATTGGCTCAGCTTAATGTTTGGTTTCTGTAGTTTTGAGTGGGAAAGTGAGTCAGTAATAGACTCGCTTTTTTAATGAATGTTATGAGCTTTTCATCGAGTTAATCATTCACAAACTCCCATTCTCACCTTTAGAGGAGTTGAACGTATGGGGAGTCTGTTTCCCAATATTCCTAAAAAATGGTTAGTGATGCTCTTATTACTGGCTTTCACAGTATTTTTGGTATCTCCAATTTATAGTCTTGCTAAAAGTAAAAAAGATAAAACGCCTCAAGCCGTAGCGGTTACTGTTGAGCCTGTAAAGCAAGGTTACTTCTATGATTTGGTGCAAGAAGTCGGAAAGCTTCGAGCAGTGGCTTCTTCTGATTTGAGTTTCACTGCCGCCAATAAAATTATCAAAATTTATTTCAATAGTGGTGACAAAGTCAGAAAAGGTGATTTGATTGCCCAACTGGACAATACAGAAGCAAAAGCAGACTTAGATAAGTCTAAAAGCAGTCTAGCTTTGGCTCAAACCAACCTCGACAGAATTAATGACTTATTGCAGCGTGAACCTTATGCACTTTCTAAACAAAATGTTGATGAAGTCAAAGAAAAATTAGATTTAGCCAAAGCGGACTATCAGCAAAAGTTAGCGGCGATGAAAGACTATCAAATTATCGCCCCTTTTGATGGACAACTCACCAGCTTTACGCAATCTGTGGGGAGTCACATTGCGGCAGATACTGCTTTAGTGACTCTTTATCAACTCAATCCAGTAGAAGTCGACTATGCCATCAGTCAGAATGATTTTGGCAAAGCCAATAAAGGTCAACGAGTCAGTGTGACAGTAGACGCATACAAAGATCGTACTTTCTATGGGCAAGTCAGTTATGTGGCGCCAGCTATTGACCCCAATTCTGGTCGAGTCACTATTCGAGCTCAGTTAGACAACCCTGATTACGCACTTGCTCCTGGAATGTTTGCCAAAATTAAACATTACTTTGGACATCGAGAAACTCAGTTGCTGGTGCCACAAAACTCGGTGCAAGCCAATAATGATGAACGTTATGTGTGGGTGGTGAATAAAAATCGAGTTCAAAAGCGTGATGTGCAATTAGGGAAAAATACCAATAATGGCTATGTGGCGGTGACTCAAGGCTTAAAAGAAAACGAGCTAGTAGTGAAAACCGGAATGCAAAACCTGACGCCAACTTCAACCATTCGTATTTTAGCGCCGAAAGACGATAAAGCTGATAACTCAACATCCGATGCATCTAAATCAGATAATGGAGTATCGCACTGATGCAATTACCTGAAGTTTGTATTCGTCACCCCATTTTTGCCTCAATTCTTAGCATCATGGCGGTACTTTTGGGGATCATTGCTTTTCAAAAATTAGAAATCCAATATTTTCCAGAACATACCAAGCATACCGCTTCAGTAAGTGCATCTGTCCCAGGGGCGAGTGCTGATTTCATGTCGAGTAATGTTGCCGATAAACTCATTGCAGCTGTTGGGGGCCTAGATAAAGTTGAAACCATGACCACCAACTGTAACATCGGCAGTTGCTCTCTTAACATCAAATTCAGCGATGATACGACTGACATCGAATACACCAATTTGATGAATAAGCTACGCTCCAGCATTGAAGCCATTGATGACTTTCCTTCTGCAATGGAGAACAAGCCGACTGTTACCGATGATATTTCTGCGGGGGGCTCAAGCAGTAGTAATATCATTACCTTTGTTAATACTGGGGGGATGACACAACAGCAAATGTACGATTATATCGTGCAGCAATTGATACCTCAGTTTAAACATATTCAAGGTGTCGGTGCAGTTTGGGGGCCTTATGGTGGATCACACCGTGCTGTGCGGGTGTGGCTCAACCCAGAACAAATGAAAGAACTGAAAGTTAGCACCGCAGATATTGTAACGGTTCTTGAAGACTACAATACGAGTTTTACTGCTGGGGCGATTGTCGGTAAAGCCAGAAATTTCTCATTAAACCCTGTTACTCAGGTTCAGTCAGTTGATGATGTTAAGCAGTTGGTGGTTAGGCAAGATGACAATCATCGGATCATACGTATTTCTGATGTCGCTGATGTTGAAATGGGAGAAAGCAGCCTTAATCCATCCGTGCTGTCCATTGACAGCAAGCCTGGGTTAGCGATTCAAGTTAGGCCACTGAGAAATGCAAACCCTGTTCAAGTGTCGGCTTTGATTGTCAAAGAAATCGAGCGGATGCAAAAACGCTTACCGCAAAGCATCAAAATGCAGTTGGTGTATAACCAAGCCGATTTTATCAATGCCTCAATTCACGAAGGCTTTTCGGCATTGATTGAAGCTATCGTATTGGTGTCTATTGTTGTGTTGCTGTTTTTAGGTAGTTTGCGGGCAGCCTCGGTGCCGATTATTACTATTCCCGTTTGTGTTATCGGCGTATTTGCGGTGATGTCTTATCTTGGATTTAGCATTAATGTGCTCACCATTTTAGCAATCATTCTCGCTATCGGGTTGGTAGTGGATGATGCCATTGTGGTGGTGGAAAATTGTTATCGCCATATTGAGCAAGGGGACACGCCTTTTGATGCGGCGCTTAAAGGTTGCAAAGAAATCATTTTCCCCGTGATTTCTATGACGTTAACCTTAGCCGCGGTGTACTTACCGATTGGGTTAATGTCGGGGTTGACGGTAGACTTGTTTAAACAGTTCTCCTTTACTTTAGCCTCAGCCGTGATCATTTCAGGTATGGTTGCACTTACGCTTTCACCCATGATGAGCGCTTATTTAGTTAAACCTGCTTCTGATTACGCAGGCTGGTTTAAAAGGGTTAACGGTTTTTTACAAGAGTTAACTTTTGCCTATGCGAAAGTATTAGAGCGTTGGTTAACTCGTAAAGGGAGACTACTAACTATTGGGACTGTGTTGGTTATTTTAGCTGGGTTAGCCTACTGGCAGCTTCCAAAAATACTGCTGCCTAAAGAAGATACAGGCTTTATTCAGTTGATTTCAAAAGCACCTGTAGGCGTTGGACGCAGTTATCATTTAGAGCATATTGATCAAATCAATGACTTACCTAAAGGTGAAACTGCCGTACGAACTAACTTGTCATTTATCCAAAGCCAATTAACCAATTTTATATTACTTAAACCTTGGGGAGAGCGAAAACAAGACATCAATGATGTGATAAATGACTTGATGGAAAAAGCCAAGAAGTCGGTTTCGGCTTATGGAGTGTCATTCAGTATCTACAATGCGGATAATTTAAATATCAGCCAAAATGTGGTGCTTGAAATCACAGCCTTGCGTCGAGGCAAAGAAGCATTAAGCCAATCTGCAAAAAAAGTCACCGAGCTTTTGAAAAATTACTCAGGATTGGCGAACGTAAATAACTCCTTGGTGAGAGATCAATTAAGGTACGATTTAAGTATTGACCCGAACGCGATTACACTTTCCGGAGTTAGTTATGCTGATGTCACCAATGCGCTTTCCGTATTTTTAGGTTCGGTTAAAGCGGCTGACTTACATGCTAAGGACGATCAAACTTACTCGATTTTGGTACAAGTGAATCAAAAAGATTTGGGTGATTTTAATGTACTTAACAAACTTTATGTGACTTCGGCATCTGGTCAATCATTACCTTTATCTCAGTTTGTCACCATTAAAGAAGCAACGGCTGAATCCAGCATAAAGACATTTGGCGGTATGGATAGTGCTGAAATTACTGCCGATATTGCGCCTGGTTATTCAACCAGTCAGATCAAAGACTATATTGATGAAAATGTTCCTAAACAACTCACATCATCACAAGATTTTGTGTATAACGGCGTCATTAAAGAGTTAATGGACTCGCAGCGAGGAACGGCTTCGTTATTCTTCTTAGCGTTAATATTTATCTATCTAATCCTCGCTGCGCAGTTCGAAAGCTTTGTTGACCCATTGATTATTTTACTTACTGTTCCATTATGCTTAGTAGGAGCTTTGTTGACGCTCTATGTGTTTGGTCAAAGCTTAAATATTTACTCGCAAATTGGATTACTGACTTTAGTCGGCTTGGTAACCAAACACGGGATCTTGTTGGTTGAATTTGCCAATAAGCAACAAGATAAGGGGGTTAAACCCTTTGAAGCGGCGATACTAAGTGCCAAGTCTCGACTTCGCCCGATTTTAATGACATCACTTACGATGATTTTGAGTGCGATTCCATTAGCCTTAGCAACAGGACCAGGATCATTAGGGTTAGCCAATATTGGCTTGGTCTTGGTTGGTGGCTTAATTGCTGGAACCTTCTTCTCATTATTTGTGGTACCTGTGGCTTATGTCGCCATGGCACAACTGAGAGCTGAAGATGCGTTAGCCAGCTTACGAAATCATACTCGAAAATAAGATTAGTCTGGTAAGAAGGCTCCTGCTTGGGGTAAGCTTAGGCTATAATATTAATCATGGTGTGGAGTAAAGTTACTCTGCAATAGTACGAAAGAGCTGGATTGTTACATTTCGCTTAATAATGGGGCAGCTTAGTTGATAAGCATCAGGTAAATACCTATTGTCTCCCGCTTTTTCTAGGATATTAACATTCCCCTGTGCAGACTAAGTTCAGCACGGGCTTCTTTTGCTTTAAGGAGAGAGAATCATTATGAATAAGGTTCCAATGACGGTTGTCGGTGCAGATCAACTTCGCAAGGAATTAGACCATTTGAAGTTTGAACGTCGCCCACAAATTACAGAAGCCATTGCTGAAGCAAGAGAGTTGGGTGATTTAAAAGAAAATGCTGAATATCACGCTGCACGTGAAGAGCAGGGTATTTGTGAAGCGCGTATTCGCGATATTGAAGGTAAGCTATCAAACGCTCAAATCATCGATGTCACCAAGATGGAAAACACCGGAAAAATTATCTTCGGTACAACAGTAACCATCTTAAATATTGATACTGATGAAGAAATGACATATCGCATTGTTGGTGACGATGAAGCGAACATTAAAGAAAACCTGATCTCTGTAAACTCACCGATTGCAAGAGGTTTGATTGGCAAATCAGAAGGCGATGAAGTCGGCATTAACACGCCTGGTGGCTTGACTGACTTCGAAGTTGTAGAAGTACAATACATCTAGGCGAACAGAAGCTTGATGTAAAGTACCCAACCATAAATTTATTCGTTTTTTTGACGCCCATCTCAAGCACTCTTCGACGTTGCTTTTGTTTGTAAGATAATTAATATTACAAACAAAAGCGCCTTGAATGGCACTTGATCTAAACTCCAAAATTATCGAAAAACTTATGGTCTGGTACTTACTAATTTGCAAATCGTAAGCAAAAGCGGTTAATGTAAGATCTTCATTAAGAAGGTATATTTGAATTTGACTCAATCCATTAAATCATACGTTTTGATTTGTCTGATGACACTTGTTGCTGTCATTGGAGGTGTGACATTGAGTCAAATTTCTGATCATGATGTTGGAAATGACACCCCTGCAACCCCTTTAGTTTCACAGCAAATTTCTCAAGTTCAGAATGTTGATTTTAAAGCTCAACATAAGCTTCCAGTTTCGTTGGTCAAAATCCATCAACTTGAGTTAGAACAGTTCCTTCACGATACTAATAACACTCAATTTATCCCTACAAACTCGCTTCGATACCTGAGCTTAGTCCAGTTTAGTCATGATGATATTCATCCTGAATATCAGTTGTTATCCGAAGTGGATTTACCCCCTGCGCCACTTTTAAATAAAGGTTATCAAGCTCTATTTAATCAGCAACTGGATTGGTTGCTCACCTATCAAACTCAACCAACTCGTCTAAATGGTTGGAAAGAGTCCAATCTTATTTATCGTTTTATTCAGCAAGCCTGACTCTATCTCTTTCTATTTTCATTATTTAACTATTATTAATTGAGCGATCTCTCAATTAACGAGTGATCGCCACTATAAATTTGAAAGAGATATAACATGAAAAATGCTCGAACAGGTAAGACGCTGAATTACACCGCGCGCTGGAAGTATATTGTTTTTATTGTATCCGTATTAGTGATGTTACTGAGTTCAATCCCATCGTGGTATGGCGAAGATGGTGCGGTGCAGTTGGGTAAAAAAGCCGTAGATGAAATGTCATTACAGCAAACTCAGCAGATTTTAAAACAGGCAGGGATCACTCCCAAGCGTATCGATGATAATGCCAAAGGTCGTGTTGTGGTTCTTAAAAATCAACAACAGCAGACCGATGTAAAAGATTTATTGGCTAAGCATTTAAAGAATCCTGAAGCGGTAACCTTAGCGTTATCTCCAGCTGCTCCTAAATGGTTATTAGAAGCAGGGTTTTCGCCAATAAAACTAGGACTCGATTTACGAGGCGGGGTACAGTTTTTACTCGATGTTGACGTTGATGTTGTTTATCACGCTCATGGGGTACAGATGATTGATGAGTTACGCCAAGCTTTACGTGAGAAAAATATCCGTGGTGTGAGTTTCCATCAACAGCAAGGTGAGCAAGTCAAAGCATTAAGTACGTCCGATGATGCGTTAAGTGCGATTCGTAAGTTCGTCGCGACGACGGAGCCCACTTGGCAAGTCGCGAGTACTGATGGTGGTGTTCGATTGTTCTTAAAAGACAAAGAAAAGATCAATCTTCGCAATATGACAGTACAACAAAACTTGCAAATCATGCGAAGTCGTATTGAGCAGCTTGGGATCACAGAAGCTTTAGTACAACGCCAAGGCGATCACCGTATTCGTATTGAACTACCTGGGGTACAAGATCCGGCTTCTGCTAAAAAGGTCATTGGTGCAACAGCAAGTTTGGCTTTTTATGGTGTCAAAGAGCAAGGTGATGTGAATGCACAGATGATCCCTGATCAAAACGCTCGTCCTGTTTATGTGGCACGCCGTCCTGTTTTAGGTGGTGATCATATTGTCGATGCACGTGCTGCGGTGAGTAAAATGGGATTAGCCAAAGTTAATATTACCCTTGATAGCGCTGGCGGCACCTTAATGTCGCACTTTTCACGCGATAACATAGGAAAACCAATGGCAACCTCGTTTAGCGAATACAGCCGTGGTGAAAACGGTAAAGCCAAGAAAAATACTCACATCATCAGTATTGCCACCATTCAAAGCCAGTTGGGGTCTCGTTTCGAAATCACGGGTGTGGGTACCATGCAAGAGGCGCAACAGTTAGCCTTGCTATTAAGAGCAGGGTCGATGACAGCGCCTGTAACCATTGTTGAAGAAAGAACCATTGGTCCAAGCCTAGGTGCAGAAAATATCGATAACGGTATCAAAGCGTTGGCACTTGGCTTGAGCGTTACTCTCATATTTATGGCGCTTTGGTATCGACGCCTAGGTTGGGTGGCAAATATCGCGCTTATCTGCAACATGATAATTCTATTTGGCTTAATATCTCTACTTCCTGGTGCCGTATTAACACTACCAGGTATTGCGGGGTTAGTGCTCACTGTTGGTATGGCCGTTGATACTAACGTACTTATTTTTGAGCGAATACGGGATAAGATGAAAGAAGGTCGAAGCTTTGCGGGGGCTATTGATACGGGTTTCGACAGTGCTTTCTCAACCATCTTTGATGCTAACTTCACAACCTTGATCACAGCTGTGGTGCTTTATGCTATTGGTAATGGACCCATTCAAGGGTTTGCATTGACCTTAGGATTAGGTTTGATCACCAGTATGTATACCGGCATTTTTGCCTCAAGAGCCATCATCAATTTGGTGTATGGGCGTGATACCAGTCGCGAAGTGAGGGTTTAAGCATGAGAGAGTTTATTAAAGAAAACGCGACTAAACTCCGCTATATGACGAGTGTGATTTCTGTAGTCGCAATGATAGCCTCAATTACCGTTATTACAATGAATGGGCTTAATTGGGGATTGGATTTCACTGGTGGTGTTGTTTCAGAAGTTCAATTGGACAAGAATGTCACGCCAGCGCAGATGCATCCTGTACTCGATAAAGCCTATCATCAAAAGGTCGAGGTGATTTCTGCCAGTGAGCCGGGACGATGGGTGCTTCGTTACAGTGATACGCCAGTCAATGCTAAAGATCACCCTGATTTAAAACAAGTACTACAGCCTATTAGTCAGAAAGTTGATGTACTCAATACCAGTATCGTGGGACCGCAAGTGGGTGCTGAGCTTGCTAACCAAGGTGGCTTAGCGTTGTTGATATCCGTCTTGTGTATTCTTGGCTATCTCAGTTTTCGCTTCGAGTGGCGCTTAGCCTCAGGAGCCTTATTTGCACTTGCTCATGATGTGGTGTTCGTATTGGCATTTTTTGCTTTTAGTCAGATGGAGTTCAACTTAACAGTATTGGCGGCTATCTTGGCGATTTTGGGTTATTCACTGAATGACTCAATTATCATTGCCGATAGGATCAGGGAGCTTTTAATAGCTAAACCCAAGGGCAATATTACAGAGCTTAATAATCAAGCAGTAGGTGCTACATTCTCAAGAACCATGGTGACATCGGGTACTACCTTGATGACGATTGTTGCACTGTGGATCATGGGTGGAGATGCACTGAGAGGTTTCTCCATCGCCATGTTTATTGGGGTATTAACTGGCACTTGGTCATCGATTTCGGTGGGAACTTCATTGCCGGAGTATCTAGGGTTGAAACCTGAACACTACAAGCCAAAAGTGATTTCCGATCATCCATAGTTGATGATTTGCAGACAAAGAAAAAGCCGCTAAATATTCAGCGGCTTTTTTATTAAATTTCAAAAATAAGCATTAACGCGCTTTCGGAATTGCGATTTTCATTTCTTCCGATTGACGGAAAAGCACTACGATGTGACCAATTTGCTGAAGTTTTACAGCATTCGTTTCACGAACAATGGCATCAATCACAGCCGCTTTCATTTCACGGTCTGTTGATGGCACTTTAACCTTGATCAATTCATGGTGCTCAAGTGCATTGTCGATCTCGGCTAAAACACCTTCCGTTAAACCGTTAGCTCCTAGAAGTACCACAGGTTTTAAATCGTGAGCTAAACCTTTAAGGTGCTGTTTTTGCTTGGTAGTTAAGTTCATATAACCTACTTTTCATTTGGTTGGACAACCAAAGTTACAAAATATCTATTGAAAACCCGTTATTCTACCCTTATATAGCTAACATATAATATCTATTTGTTGTGGTTTATTGATGACAGCGAAAAAAAGAAGCGCCAGTTCTACCAGATGGATGCAAGAACACTTTGATGATCATTATGTCAAAGAGGCACAAAAAAGAGGATTGCGCTCTCGGGCTGCGTTCAAATTGGAAGAACTGCAGAACAAAGATAATTTAATTAAAAAAGGCATGACGGTTGTCGACTTAGGTGCCGCGCCTGGCGGTTGGTCGCAAGTTGCCGTGAAATTAACAGGTGAATCAGGAAAAGTGATTGCTTGTGACATTTTACCAATGGATCCAATTGTTGGTGTCGACTTTCTACAAGGCGATTTTCGTGAAGATGCGGTGTTAGAAGCGCTTCTAAATCGAGTTGGTAGTGATAAAGTCGATGTTGTCTTATCTGACATGGCACCAAACATGAGTGGTGCAGGCGTGGTAGATCAACCTCGTGCAATGTACTTGGTTGAGCTAGCATTAGATATGTGTCATCAAGTTTTAGCTCCAAATGGAAGCTTTGCTGTTAAAGTATTCCAAGGGGAGGGCTTTGATGAATACATGAAAGCCGTAAGGCAAGCATTTAAAGTGGTGAAAACCCGCAAACCAGATTCATCGCGAGCACGTTCTCGTGAAGTCTATATAGTGGCGACTGGGTACAAGTTGTAGTACCCTAATCGTCAGTTTTTAAAATAATACCAACTCGAACTGGTATCAAAGGGCTTTGAGGTCGAATAACTTGAGTGATATGGCTAAAAATTTAATTCTCTGGGTCGTTATTGCCGTGGTGCTGATGACCATATTTCAGGGATATTCTCCGTCTTCTTCATCGAGTCAGAAGATGGATTACACAACGTTTGTGCGAAATGTGGAAAATCGCAACATACCGGAAGTTGAAATTAAAAGTGATCAGAGAACCATTACTGGTCAGACTCGCTCAGGTGAAAAGTTCACCACCATTATGCCTATGTACGATAAAGATCTTATCAATGATCTCATCGCAAAAGGCGTTAAAATCAAAGGTGAACAGGCTGAGCAAACCAGCTTCCTCACTCAAATCTTCATCTCTTGGTTCCCAATGATCCTACTGATTGGTGTTTGGATTTTCTTTATGCGCCAAATGCAAGGTGGCGGCGGTAAAGGCGCCATGTCATTTGGTAAGAGCAAAGCCAAGCTCATGAGTGAAGACCAAATCAACACCACTTTTGCTGATGTTGCGGGCTGTGATGAAGCAAAAGAAGAAGTAACTGAGTTGGTGGATTACCTTAAAGATCCAACCAAATTCCAAAAACTGGGTGGTCGTATTCCTACAGGTGTATTAATGGTGGGACCTCCTGGTACTGGTAAAACGCTTTTGGCAAAAGCCATTGCGGGTGAGTCAAAAGTACCATTCTTTACCATTTCAGGTTCTGATTTTGTTGAAATGTTCGTGGGTGTCGGTGCATCTCGTGTTCGTGACATGTTCGAGCAAGCGAAAAAATCAGCCCCTTGTATTATCTTTATCGACGAAATCGATGCTGTAGGTCGTCAACGTGGTGCAGGTCTTGGTGGTGGTCACGATGAGCGTGAGCAAACCTTGAACCAAATGTTGGTTGAAATGGATGGCTTTGAAGGTAACGAAGGTATTATTGTTATCGCTGCAACCAACCGTCCTGACGTATTAGACCAAGCATTATTGCGTCCTGGTCGTTTTGACCGTCAAGTGGTTGTAGGCCTACCTGACGTTAAAGGTCGTGAACAAATTCTTAAAGTTCACATGCGTAAAGTACCGCTTGCTGACAACATCAAAGCCAGCATTATTGCGCGTGGTACACCTGGTTTCTCTGGTGCCGATCTTGCCAACCTTGTCAACGAAGCCGCACTATTTGCCGCTCGTTCGAACAAACGCACCGTTGGTATGGATGAGTTTGAGAAGGCTAAAGACAAGATCATGATGGGCGCAGAACGCCGCTCTATGGTGATGTCTGAAGAAGAAAAAGAAATGACAGCATACCACGAAGCAGGTCACGCGATTGTTGGTTGTTTAGTGCCAGATCATGATCCTGTTCATAAGGTAACTATCATTCCTCGTGGTCGTGCACTGGGTGTGACCTTCTTCTTGCCTGAAGCGGATGCGATTAGCCAAAGCCGTCAAAAGCTTGAGAGCCAAATCTCAGTGGCTTACGGTGGTCGTTTAGCGGAAGAAATGATTTACGGTGCAGAAAAAGTATCGACGGGTGCGTCACAAGACATCAAATACGCGACTCAAATTGCGCGTAACATGGTGACGCAATGGGGCTTCTCTGAAAAGCTTGGTCCGCTATTGTACGCGGAAGAAGAAGGTGAAGTATTCCTAGGTCGCAGCATGGCGAAGTCAAGCCATATGTCTGATGAAACTCAAGCCATCATTGATTCTGAAGTAAAAGTGATTATTGATGGTAACTACGATCGTGCAGAAGAATTGCTGAAGGAAAATGAAGATATTCTTCATGCAATGAAAGATGCATTGATGAAGTACGAAACCATTGGTGCAGAGCAAATTGATGATTTGATGAATCGTCGTGAAGTTCGCCCTCCAGAAGATTGGCAAGAAGACAGTGCTGATACTGATAAAGGCGACGATTCAGGCTCAAAAGTAGAAGCAGAAACTAAAGAAGAAAAAGTGGATGTGGATGCTGAGAGTAAGGAAGACCCTAAAGTAGATGACGCTGAAGGGAATCCTGCTAAGTAAGCTAAATAAAATAGAAAAAGCCCCTAATTAGGGGCTTTTTGCTGTCTGTGGAAGCAATTATGACTTATGTATTAAAAAGCAAAAATAAAACACTCGAGTTATCCAAGCCAATCATTATGGGTATTCTCAATGCCACGCCCGATTCTTTTTCTGATGGAGGTCAATTCAATACCTATGAAACGGCATGTCAGCATGCTGATGAAATGATTGAGCAAGGTGCCAAGATTATTGATATCGGTGGTGAGTCGACTCGTCCGGGGGCGCCTGATGTTTCATTAGAAAAGGAACTAGCTCGCGTGATCCCAGTAATAAAACATGTGAGTCATAAGGATGTGTGGATATCAATCGATACCAGTAAACCTGAAGTAATGAAGCAAGCTGTTGAGGCTGGTGCACATCTGATTAATGACGTTCGTGCGTTGCAAGAACCAGGCGCATTGGAAATGGCGGCTAGCCTTGATGTCCCAGTATGCTTGATGCACATGCAAGGTACCCCAAGAACCATGCAAACAGCGCCAAAGTATCAAGATGTGATTGAAGATATTGCTGCGTTTTTTGAGGAAAGGATAAAAGCTTGTATTGATGCAGGCATCAAGCGCGAGCACATCATACTCGACCCAGGATTTGGATTCGGTAAAACACTGGAACACAACCTAGCGATCCTCAAGTATCAAAAAGAATTCCACCGTTTTGACTCACCTGTTTTGATTGGTTTATCACGAAAAAGTATGTTTAAGCATTTACTTGATAGGGATGTCGATGAGCGACTAGCAGGCAGTTTAGCGGGAGCTTTGATTTCAGCGCAACAAGGCGCTCATATTATTCGAGTGCATGATGTAGCTGAAACGGCTGATGTATTGGCTGTAGTTGAAGCTTGCCAATAGTAATTCTCTCCATCAATTATTCTTCCGCACAGCTAGTCTCTAGTCGAGACTAGCTGTGCGGTCATACTATATTTCCTTTTAGTATTATCTTGCAAAAACTCGCTTGATTAAACTTTCCACTTAGCCCTTAAATTGCAAATGTATGTTTGAGGTGATTATGTGCAGTTTTAAAGTTAAAACATTGATTTTGGGATCATGTTTGCTGGTTGTAACTCAAGCGTTGGCCACTGAAAAAAAATCAATCTCTGAGTTTCTACCTACAAATATGAATGGCTGGTTAGTTGATTTACACGATTGTAAAACAAACACAAAGTATCAAGAGGTGGATGATCCAAGTACCGTAGATCAACTTGGTTTTTACCGAAGTGAGGGGTTTGCGATTCTCTCTGATAATCAAGAGGAAGAGACGGAATACTTATCGACAAATCGTACCCAATATTGGTATGAAGACAATATGGAGTTACATCGCTCTATTGATGCGCTAATGCTGAGGTTTGACCGTACTTCGAGAGTATATACGACTAAGCAAGTATTCAGAGATGGCGCTTGGCAAAAGCAGTATCAAGCTATTTTTGAATGTAAAAAAGGGGCTGTGTCAGATATAAACTAAAGGGACGTGAGTTTACTTAAGACAAGGTTCCCTAAACCTCAGAAAGAAGCAAGGGAACCTTTTCTGAAATTGGTTGTGTGACTATTTAGCTTTTTCAATACCCAGTTTTTTCAAGGTATTCGCAATATCTTGTGCCGCAGTTGCAGGCTTTACCTTTTCATTGATGTATAAAATTTTTCCATCTTTGCCAATCACAAATGTCACACGGCTAGCTACGCCCATCCAATTGAGTACATCATAAGCCTTAGCTGCTTTTTTAGTTGGATCGCTAAGCATAGGAAAATCGGCTTTTTGTTCTTCGGCAAATTTTTTGTTATCCAATAATTCATCAACGCTGGCCATCATATAGCTGACGTTGTACTCACGGATCAAATGTCCATCTTCTGTTAATGATTTACACTCGATGGTACAACCATAAGTGTTGGCTTTTGGGTACCAAGCTAAAGCAACAGCTTGTTTGCCTTTGTAATCACTTAATTGATAAAACTTTCCATTGGTGGCTTGAAGAATAAAATTGGGTGCCATATCACCAACTTTTAAGTCAGTGGCTTGGCTAGAAAAACTCATTAATGCAAGAGATAAAGCTGGCAAAAATGCCATGATGGTTGAACGAAGTTTAAGCATGATAGTTCCTATTCAGATCCAATCACTAAGGTAACTTATTACGGGTTAAAGACAAATAAAGTTTAATGGCTTAATTTAAATAAAGTTTAAAAACTATGCAATCCCACTGCTCTAGATAAAAAATCCATAAGCGGGTATTGTAAGTTATTCATGTGTTCGTTATTATTCAGCCCGCTTTAAAGGAGACGATAATGGCACTGAGACGTCCTATGATCGCCGGAAACTGGAAGATGAATGGTAGCGCTGAGCTAGCAAAGGAACTCTTCAAAAAGTTTACCGCGAAGCTAGAAAATGATTCAGCAGAAGTGGTTTTATGTCCACCAAGCATTTACATTGAAAGCGTAAGGCAGCAACTTGAAGCTAACAAAGCGCAGTTAAATGGTGCTTTGGTTAGAATGGGAGCTCAAAACGTCAGTCAGCATGACTTTGGTGCGTACACGGGTGAAGTGTCGGCTAAAATGTTGAATGATGCCGGCTGTCAGTATGTAATTGTTGGTCACTCTGAACGTCGTCGTATGTATGGTGAAACCAGTGCGATTGTTGCAGATAAGTTTGCAGCCGCTCAAAAAGCTGGATTGACTCCAATCTTGTGTGTTGGCGAATCAGGCCCTGCACGTGAAGCAAGACGTACCTTTGAAGTGATTGCAGAAGAGCTAGACGTAGTGATCGAGAAAAACGGCACATTAGCTTTCGATAATGCAATCATTGCCTACGAGCCATTATGGGCAGTAGGAACTGGCAAAAGTGCAACGCCAGAGCAGGCGCAAGAAGTTCACGCGTTCATTCGCAGTCGCCTGTCAGAAGTTTCACCGTTTATTGGTGAAAAGATAAGAATTTTATACGGTGGTAGTGTTACCCCAAGTAACGCCGCAGATTTATTTTCCCAGCCTGATGTCGACGGTGGGTTGATTGGCGGGGCAAGTTTGAACTCTACCGAATTTTTGAGCCTTTGTAGCATAGCGATGAGTTCATAATGTACGAAGTATTATTAGTTGTTTATTTATTAGTAGCCATTGCCTTAATTGGATTGATTTTAATCCAACAAGGTAAAGGTGCCGATATGGGTGCATCTTTTGGCGCTGGCGCATCAGGAACCTTATTTGGTTCAAGTGGCGCGGGTAATGCCTTAACTCGCGCAACCGCGATTTTAGCGATTGGTTTCTTTGCTTTAAGTTTGACGATTGGTCGTATGAGTGCCAACCACACTAAGCAAGACGAATCTTGGAATAATCTTTCTGCTCCAGCAGCGACTCAAGTTCCAGCTGAGCCAGTGAAGAAAGACGATAAGTCGGACAAGATCCCAGACTAATAACAAATTTGCCGAAGTGGTGGAATTGGTAGACACGCCATCTTGAGGGGGTGGTGTCCTATGGACGTGCGGGTTCAAGTCCCGCCTTCGGCACCAATTTTCATTTGAAGTTAAAATAAACATAATTTAATTTTGAATGATAAATAACTGAATTGAATTACGAACAAATTCAACTTAGTTATTGCAAGTAAAGTTGAGAATCACTATACTTGCCGCAGTTGACGCGGGGTGGAGCAGCTTGGTAGCTCGTCGGGCTCATAACCCGAAGGTCGTCGGTTCAAATCCGGCCCCCGCAACCAGCTCCCTATTTTGGATGACGTAAGCATTCATAATAGTGTCACAGGTTCATTGTATTAGACCTCGTATCTTACGGGGTTTTTTGTTATATGGACTCTGCAAAATACTTTACTCAGAGTAAAGGTGCAATGGGGCTGTTCAGCCCTTTTTTTGTTTTTCTGGGGGTCGTTTTGGCGAGATTAGAATCCAAACTGGCAGACATGCTCACTGCTCCGGTTGAAGCGTTGGGATATCGCTTGTGGGGCATCGATTATGTTCAGGCAGGTAAACATTCCACCGTTCGTGTTTATATCGACAGTGACAACGGTGTATCAATTGATGACTGCGTGGAAGCCAGCCGTCAGATCAGTGCTGTAATGGATGTAGAAGATCCCATTAGCAACGAATATACCTTAGAGGTATCTTCACCTGGGGTAGACAGACCACTGTTTAGTGCAGAGCAATACGCTGCATACCTTGGTGAAGAAGTAAAATTATTACTGAACATGCCAGTTAATGGCAGTCGTAAATTGAAAGGCGCCGTAACAAAAGTAGAAGGACAAATGCTTTCGCTTGATGTTGATGGCAATGACACGCTAATTGCTTTGGATAATATCCGTAAAGGCAATTTAATAGCGAAGTTTTGATGGTTTCAAGGTGAACGAGGCAAGACGATGAATAAAGAGATTCTACTTGTTGCGGAGGCGGTTTCGAATGAGAAAGCGGTTCCTCGTGAGAAGATTTTTGAAGCGCTAGAGTTTGCACTAGCAACAGCAACCAAGAAAAAATACGAAGGTGATATCGACGTTCGTGTTGCGATTGATCGCAAAACAGGTGAATACGATACTTTCCGTCGTTGGATGGTCGTTCAACCTGAAGAAGGTGAATTACTGGAAAACCCATTCCGTGAAATTACCTTGGAAGCGGCACAATTTGATGATGCTGAACTTCAAGTAGGTGACTACGTTGAAGAGCAAATTGACTCGATTAAATTCGACCGCATTACCACCCAAACCGCAAAACAGGTCATTGTACAAAAAGTACGTGAAGCTGAGCGTGCACAAGTGGTTGAGCAGTTCGCCGATAAAGAAGGCGAGTTAATCACTGGCTTGGTTAAAAAGAGCAACCGTGACACAGTAGTGATTGATTTAGGCAACAACGCTGACGGCGTATTGTTTAAAGATGACATCATTGGTCGTGAAACGTTCCGCCCAGGTGATCGCGTTCGTTCGTTGCTTTACTCGGTTCGCCCAGAAGCTCGTGGCGCGCAGTTATTCTTGACTCGTACTAAGCCTGACATGCTGATTGAGCTATTCCGTGTCGAAGTACCAGAAATTCAAGACGAAATGATTGAGATTGTGAGCGCGGCTCGTGATCCAGGTTCTCGCGCTAAAATCGCAGTTAAGTCGAACGACAAGCGTATCGACCCAATCGGTGCTTGCGTAGGTATGCGTGGTGCACGTGTGTCGGCCGTAACTGATGAACTAAACGGTGAGCGTATCGACGTAGTGTTATGGGATGATAACCCAGCACAATACGTAATCAATGCCATGGCGCCAGCGGATGTTGCTTCAATCGTTGTTGATGAAGACAACCACTCAATGGACATTGCCGTTGAAGAAAGCAGCTTAGCTCAAGCGATTGGCCGTAATGGACAAAACGTACGTTTAGCGACTCAACTTACTGGTTGGGAATTAAACGTAATGACAGTAGCTGACATGACAGAGAAGCATCAAGCAGAAAGCGCTAAAATCGTTGATCTGTTTGTAAGCTCTTTGGATATTGACGAAGACTTTGCTCAGTTACTAGCAGAAGAAGGCTTTACTTCATTGGAAGAAGTCGCCTACGTTCCAGTTTCAGAATTACTTGAAATTGATGGATTAGACGAAGATATCGTCGAGGCACTGCGTGAGCGCGCTAAATCAGCGATTGCCACTCTAGCACTAGCCTCAGAAGAAGCCTTAGATGGTGCCGAGCCAAGTGAAGACTTGTTAGCACTAGAAGGATTAGAAAGACACCTAGCCTTTGTTCTAGCAAGTAAAGGCGTAGTGACGTTAGAAGATTTAGCCGAACAAGGCGTAGATGATTTGATCGAAATTGAAGAATTAACAGAAGAACGAGCTGGTGAGCTGATCATGGCTGCCCGTAACATCTGTTGGTTTGGCGATGAAGAAGCATAAGTCGATCAACAGGGGGAGTATAACTGATGGCAGAAACTACAGTAGAAAAACTAGCCGCAGAAGTGCGTAGTGATAAAAATGTTGATCGTCTGATCGAACAATTCGCACAGGCTGGTATGAAAAAATCGAAAAAAGACAAAGTAACTGAAGACGAAAAAGCTCAGTTACTGGAGCATTTGAAAAAGCAACATGGTGGTGATGAAAAACCACAGACTATGACGCTACAACGTAAGCAAAAATCAACGCTAAGCGTATCTGGCAGCACGGGTAAGTCAAAAGACGTCCAAGTTGAAGTTCGCAAAAAGCGTACTTTCGTTAAACGTGATCCTGCTGAATTAGCAAAACAAGCGGAAGAAGAAGCCAAAGCAAAAGCGGAAGCAGAAGCACAAGCTAAGGCAGAAGCTGAAGCCAAGGCGAAAGCTGACGCAGAAGCCAAAGCGAAAGCAGATGAAGCCGCTAAGGCAAAAGCTGAAGCTGATGCCAAAGCGAAAGCTGAGAAAGAAGCAAAAGCTAAAGCGGCAGCAGAAGCAAAAGCCGCTGAGGAACCTAAGATCGATCCTAAAGAAGCTGAAGAAGCTAGAAAAGAAGAAGAGCGTCTACAAGCCGCACAAGAAGAAGCGGCTCGTAAAAAGCAACTTGAAGAAGAAGCTCAAGCTGCTGAAAAAGCGCGTAAGCTTGCTGAAGAAAATGCTAAGCGTTGGGAAGAAGAAGAGCGCAAGCGTAAAGAAGCTGAAAGCAAATCAGATCACCATATTACGACTTCTCAAGTAGCCCGTGCTGCTGAAGATAAGTCTGATATGGAAGAAGAACGTCGTGGTCGTCGTCGCAACAAGAAAGCGAAAGGCGGTAACAAGCGTGATAACCGTAACGACAGACGTAATAATAAGCGCGGAGCAGCGGCAGCACCAGAATCTATGGCACATGGCTTCAACAAGCCTGCAGCAGCGGTAACGCGTGACGTTAAGATTGGTGAAACCATTTCTGTAGCAGAGCTTGCACAGAAGATGGCGATTAAAGCGACTGAAATCATCAAACAAATGATGAAGATGGGCTCAATGGTTACCATCAACCAAGTACTTGACCAAGAAACTGCACAGCTAGTAGCAGAGGAAATGGGTCACAAAGTAATTCTTACTCGTGAAAACGAGCTAGAACATCAAGTACTTGCTGATCGTGGTGAAGAGCAAGCAGTTGAGCCTCGTGCGCCAGTTGTTACCATCATGGGTCACGTTGACCACGGTAAAACGTCTCTACTTGACTACATTCGTCGTGCGAAAGTAGCGTCAGGTGAAGCGGGCGGTATTACTCAGCACATCGGTGCATACCACGTTGAAACTGACAACGGTATGATCACTTTCCTAGATACTCCAGGTCACGCCGCGTTTACCTCTATGCGTGCTCGTGGTGCGAAAGCAACCGATATCGTAGTACTTGTTGTTGCGGCTGATGACGGTGTAATGCCACAAACCATCGAAGCAATTCAACACGCGAAAGCAGCCGATGTACCGCTGATCATAGCTGTGAACAAGATTGATAAGCCTGAAGCTGATCCAGATCGCGTTAAGAACGAGCTATCTCAACACGGCGTAGTGCCAGAAGATTGGGGTGGTGAGCACATGTTCGTACATGTATCGGCTAAAGCTGGTACAGGTATTGATGAGCTACTTGAAGGCATCCTACTTCAATCAGAGGTTCTTGAGCTAACAGCAGTACGTGAAGGTATGGCTGCAGGTGTGGTTATTGAATCTAAGCTTGATAAAGGTCGTGGTCCAGTAGCAACTGTTCTAGTACAAGAAGGTACCTTGAAGCAAGGTGATATCGTTCTATGTGGTCTTGAGTACGGTAAGATCCGTGCGATGAAAGATGAGAACGGTAAAGCAATCACTGAAGCGGGTCCATCTATCCCAGTAGAGATTTTAGGTCTTTCTGGCGTACCTCAAGCAGGTGACGAAGCGACAGTTGTTAAAGATGAGCGTAAAGCACGTGAAGTAGCACTTTACCGTCAAGGTAAGTTCCGTGACGTTAAGCTAGCTCGTCAGCAAAAAGCCAAGCTTGAAAACATGTTTGCTAACATGGCTGAAGGTGAAGTTTCTGAACTTAACATCATCCTAAAAGCAGACGTACAAGGCTCTCTAGAAGCGATTGCAGACTCGCTAACTAAGCTATCTACTGATGAAGTGAAAGTGAACATCATCGGTCGTGGTGTAGGTGCTCTTACTGAGACTGATGCAACTCTAGCCGCAGCGTCTAACGCGATTATGGTTGGCTTTAACGTTCGTGCTGATGCACAGGCGCGTAAGACTATCGAAGCCGAAAGCGTTGACCTACGTTACTACAGTGTTATTTATAACTTGATTGATGAAGTGAAAGCAGCGATGAGCGGTATGCTTGCGCCTGAGTTCAAACAAGAAATCATCGGTCTTGCTGAAGTACGTGATGTGTTTAAGTCACCTAAACTTGGTGCAATTGCAGGTTGTATGGTTACTGAAGGCATCGTGAAGCGTAGCGCTCCAATCCGTGTACTTCGTGAAAACGTAGTAATTTACGAAGGTGAACTTGAGTCACTACGTCGCTTTAAAGACGACGTACAAGAAGTTCGTAACGGCATGGAATGTGGTATCGGCGTTAAGAACTACAACGACGTTAAAGTGGGCGACCAAATCGAAGTATTCGAAACCGTCGAAGTGAAAAGAACACTTTAATATCAAATAAGAAAGGGCGGCATTAGCCGCCCTTTTAGTTTATAACTCAGATGTGTGAACTATTGCTCTGAAGAACAAGAGCAATAGTGCGAACGCCAACAGAAGCGTACATCCATGTACTCACGACCGTTACATCCTGTAACGGACGGTTGTCTTATCGCACTATTACTCCCATTGTAGTCCTTGATAATTTTAGCGATTCACACATTAAGTTTTAGTTGGAAATAATCATGGCTAAAGAATTCAGTCGTACTCGCCGTATCGGACAACAGCTCCAACAAGAATTGGCGATGGTACTGCAACGTGAGATCAAAGATCCACGTGTCGGTTTTGTCACCGTAAATGACGTAGAAGTATCGAGAGATTTAAGCTTCGCACGTGTGTTTGTGACTTTCTTTGATGAAGACCAAGAGCAAATTAAGCAAAAGCTGGAAGCGCTACAAGGTGCTGCGCCTTACGTTCGTACCTTAATTGCAGGTCGTATGAAGCTGCGTGTCATGCCTGAGCTTAAATTCGAATACGATAGCTCATTGGTTGAAGGTATGCGTATGTCGAACTTAGTCACCGAAGTCGTGACGAAAGATAAGAAAAGAGCGGCAGAAGCGGATAGACCTGAGGACGAGCAGTAATGGCTCGTCGTTCAAAAGGTCGTGCAGTTAATGGCATTGTATTACTTGATAAAGCCACGGGTATGAGCTCGAATCATGCCCTACAACGGGTAAAACGCTTGTTCAATGCCCAAAAAGCAGGGCACACTGGTGCGCTTGATCCATTAGCGACTGGCATGTTGCCTGTTTGCCTAGGTGAAGCGACTAAGTTCTCTCAGCACTTATTAGATTCCGATAAGCGTTATTTGGTCACCGCTAAACTAGGTGTTCGAACTGATACCAGTGATTCAGACGGTGAAGTTGTACAGACTCGTCCTGTCGATTTTACTGAGCAGCAATTGATGGATGCGCTAGATACCTTCCGTGGTGATATCGAGCAAGTACCTTCGATGTTCTCTGCGCTTAAGTATCAAGGTCAGCCGTTATACAAATATGCGCGTGAAGGTAAAACCGTCCCGCGTGAAGCGCGGAAAATTACTGTGTACGATCTTAAGTTTATCTCCCTTGAAGGCGATGAACTGACCTTGGACATTCATTGCTCTAAAGGCACTTACATTCGTACCATCACCGATGATTTAGGTGAGCTTTTAGGTTGTGGCGCCCATGTGATCATGCTGCGTCGAACTCATGTAGCGGATTACCCTTATGAGCGTATTGTTACGATAGAAGAAATCCAAGCCATTGCAGATAAAGCGGAAGAAGAGGGCACAGATAAATTCGAAGCTCTAGATAAGCTGCTGTTACCAATGGACACTGCCGTTGCACGCTATCCAGAGGTCAACGTGCCACTGGCGATGCTTGAATATGTGATGCGTGGTCAAGCGGTACAAGTCGCTGGCTTAAAGCCCGATCAACTGTTCCGAATTAATATTGGTGAAGACGAAAACAAGTTCTTTGTCGGTATTGGTGAAATGGGCAAAGATGGCAAGTTGCAACCAAAACGTTTGGTAGTTTTACAACCTTAATATGACGCCCTTAGTATTTGTTTGGTGGTGAGTAATCGGATAACACTGATGGAGCAATAGTACAGTAAGACAACCGTCCGTTACAGGATGTAACGGTCGTGAGTACATGGACGTACGTTTCTGTTGTCGTGTGTACTATTGCTCCTTGAATTCCATCGAATTTAAACATTGCGGAACAAACAAAATACCTGTAAAATCCGCAACCCTTGGACTGGATTAGTGATCGGTTCAAGTTTATTAATTTATTATTTTTGGAGAAGTTTCATGTCACTAAGTGCAGAAGCAAAAGCAAAAATCGTAGCTGAATTCGGCCGCGGTGAAAACGACACTGGTTCTACTGAAGTTCAAGTAGCACTACTTACTGCTCAAATCAACCACCTACAAGGTCACTTCAAGCAGCACATCCACGATCACCACTCTCGTCGTGGTCTACTACGTATGGTTGCTACTCGTCGCAAGCTAACTGCTTACCTGAAGAAGACTGACGCTGAGCGTTACAACGCACTAATCAAGAAACTAGGTCTACGTCGTTAATTTCGACTTAAAGATTATAATCTTGATAAGAAAGAGGCTTTTAAAGCCTCTTTTTTATGCCTGTAATTTAGTGATTTTCTAGGAAAATTTGGTTAAGTCTTGATATTGCATATCAAATTGCTGAAATGCACTTTCTGATACTGCGTATCAGGCAGCTAAAGTCGTGGGTTTACCACCCACACCCGTGTCATAGGGGATTCTCCAGCAAATCCCCTCTAACAACTCCCCGTGCCGCCCTGACGAAGCTAAACGTTTCGGTGATTATTGAATAAATGACTAACAGCTCTGATGGTACATCCTGTACCCCAGAGCTTGGCTCGACATCCATGTCTCGCCCACGTCATTTTATATCCAATAATCTCCTCAACAGCTTCGAAAGGGAGCCATCGTAGCCTGCAAGAGTATTTGAAATAGCTATAACTTATTTATATCTCAAAGTTTCTTAGAATATTAACTTCAACCAGTGATTTTAGGTCGTGTTTCGCTAATATCACTTTCTTGAATTCAATATTTACGGTAGCATAATTTTTTATTAAAAACATAATGTTGCTATCACCACTAACCTTGAGTAATGACTGGGTATATGAGAGTTCGCAGTATTAAAATGTTTGCATTCAAATCATATGAATCAACAAGTATTAAGCCTAAATTACATTGATCAAATTTCTTCCAATATTTTGGAAAGTTCAGATCCAACGTATGTCGAAAATAGCCTTCGTCATGTGTTGGATTTCTATGATCTTGTTAATTATGAATTATCTTATGACCGTACTTATTGGCGGGCAAGAAAATGCGACCATGAAAGTGGTTTCAAGAATATTTCTGAATTAGGCTGTCCACCTAAACACCTAGTAAGTGCAGGAAGGTTAAATGAGCCAAACTCACCGATGCTTTATGTTTCACCAAACCAATTCTCTGTTCTGGAAGAAATTGGTGCTGAAGTAAATGACTACATACACATGATCGCATATCGACAAAATCAAGAACAAAAACTTCGATGTGGTATTGTTGGTGAAATAACACAAGTACAACGTTGGGGAACGGGGTTAATATCAGATGCTACAAGTGAGCAAATTAATCGAGTTTTAAATGAAATGACGCATGAAGTTGCTAAAAGTTTTGTGTTTGCAGATGCTTTTTTATCCAGCATTCTTAAAGACCCAAATGCAAAAAACAGTAATTATTTACATTCAAGAGTCCTTTCAAAAATTCTTTTGGAAAAAAATGAATTTATTGATGCTATTGTATACCCAAGCGTTGCTTTGGAAAGTG
Organism: Parashewanella tropica; assembly: GCF_004358445.1. Classification (NCBI taxonomy): domain Bacteria; kingdom Pseudomonadati; phylum Pseudomonadota; class Gammaproteobacteria; order Alteromonadales; family Shewanellaceae; genus Parashewanella; species Parashewanella tropica. The sequence goes on along the minus strand of NZ_CP037951.1, from coordinate 3,369,328 downwards.
CAAGAAATTTCGCAATAAAACCTGATGTAGCAAACAAGAAATTAAGCATTGCATCGAACTTTGTTTTAAGAATAAATAAAAAGTACAAATATGGTATGTATGATTTTGAAGTGATAAAGATGGCTTCGGGTCAATATGGGAATGGCGCAATCGCATGGTAGAATGTTAACAAGGTATTCAATCGGAAAATGTAGTTGCCCCACTTTAGTGGATACGTACTTTATTATTAGGAATTAGGTTGTTTTCTGACAAGAAATTGTCCATTAATAAGTTGGAATTGTCTGTTTTTCTAATAACCCTTAAATCGAAGAGATAATCTTAGTCCCCTTGAAGCTGTTGAGGTGAGAATTGAATATAGAAATGGCGTGAGCCCGATATGGATATCGGGCTAGGCTCTGAGGTACATGGATGTACCATCAGAGGCGTTAGGCATTTATTCAATTCTAACCGAAACGCTTAGCTTCGTGGGGCGGCATGAGGGATTCCAAAGGGAGATTTGCTGTAGAATTTCCCATTGGGCGGTGTGGTATGCAATACCACGACTTTAGCTGACGGATACGAAGTATCGGAAGTGCTTTAATAAGCAGTATCAAAGTTTTTCAAGTTTCACCAGAAACCCATTTACCCCTCATACAAAACAACCTTTTTAAATTAAAACGCAATTTAAGTTTATTTACTCAAAATAATTAATGTAAAATTTGGCGCCTATATTTCAATTAAGGACACTAGCTGTTGATTTCTGTTGCAGGGGGCTTAAAGCCTGGGGAAATTGTTGATATTGAGCATCGATTTTTTCATCAGTTAATTGTAGGTAAGCCACAAAAAGTCGAGCTTGATGATAATGAGCAGGATGAACAGCTTATAGATGCTCATAAATTAGAAATTGAGCAACAAGCAGTTAGAAGTAGGCTGTCTAAACAGCAGCAACAGCAACAAGTCTTTCTGGCTATTTCAAATCAGTTGGTGTCAACAGTAACTGATGCAATGTCTCATCGGTTTTCTGATACCAAGAGCTTATTAAAAGACTCAAAGATCACTGAATCCCAATGGAAATTATTGAGCGAACTTCAAAACAAAAAGCTCAATTTAAACCAATTACGAACCTCAATTGAAAATATCGTTTGGCTTAAAAATGATTTAGTGAACTTAGTGAATAGCCCATCGTTTCGACACTTTAGAGGCCAAGGTTCTGATGTTCACGTGCGAGATCTTAAGTTAGTACTCAACTACATAGGTTTAGAGCAAGTTAGACTGCTGATACCATATTATTGCATGCGCTATTGGCTACCTAGACAACATAGCTCAACCAGTTTTATTACTCGAAAGATTTGGCGTTTTGCAAACGTAGCCTCAATTGCAGCAAAAGCGTTAGCAAAACATCATAAACAAGATGCATGTTTAATCTTTAGCATTTCTCTTGGGCACTTTATGGGCGCGGCGACAGTTGTTGGTCAATGTGCACAAGTGTATGAAACGATACGTGGTGATTGGTTAAGGCAGGCTCAGCAAGACAGAGATAAAGTGGTATATGATGCGATATTAGCAACGTCATTGCCTAAAGAAAGTGTGTGTTCAAATGTTCTTAAATACGGTTCACAATTAAACTGGCAAATATTAAAAGAGCTGAATATGGATAACAGTTCTTTATTTCAGTATCTCAGCGAGATGGATCAGGAACTCAGTTACAGTGAGATGAGATTACCTGCTGCGATAGCCACTAAGTCAATTGCGTTTGCAAAACTACTGTTGTTACAAGAACAGCTAATGCTCAAGCCTAAAGATAAACGTTTGATGTTTGATTATTACGAGATCTCTACGGAGGAGTTGTCGATACTTCGTAGCCAAAATTATCATAAGCAAGAATTGTTTTAGCGGCTGCTGCTAATTGATTAAATTTTCTTAAGTTTTCCTTTCATCGTTATTATTTGCCTCTTTTTTCTAATACAATCATTTCAACATATTGAGGTTTCTAACCATCAACAAAAGGGGCAAGTATGTCCAGTTGGCAAGCATCGGTGTTAAATATGATCTTATCGTATGTAGCGAAGCCTTCTTTCAGTCGTGGAAGAAGTAAGCTGCCCATCGCTGAGATCCGAAATCGAATGCTGCGACTCGACCAACGCTGGCAACCCGTGCAAGAAGACATAAGCTGTGACCGTATTGAGTTAAGCGACAGTAATTTGCTTAAGTATCATATGCAGCATGATGATCATCCTAGCCGAAGCCACGCCAAGTTATTTTATATCCGTGGTGGTGGATTTTGTTTTAAGACGCCAAATTCTCATGCTAAGTTTATTGGCGATATTATGCGGCATTGTCATCTCGATGCTTATATTCCTGACTATCGCCTCGCGCCTGAACACCCTTTTCCTGCCGCCATTAATGATGTGCTTGAGGCGTATCAAAAAGTCATTGCGCTTCATCCCAATAGTCCGATCATCTTAATGGGAGATTCTGCCGGAGGAAATTTAGCGGCGGCTTTATTACAAGACATCAAGCGGCTGCAACTGCCAATGCCAAAAGGCTGTGTGTTGTATTCGCCTGCATTGGACGTAGCATTATTAGGAGATGCCGAAAAAACCTTATTGGTAGATGATCCCTTGTTTACTTTCGAGTCGCTATTGAGACTTCGAGGTGCATACTTAAATGGCCAAAATCCTATGACACCTAGGATATCGCCTTTACTAGGAGATTGGGCTGATATGCCAGCGATGCTTATTTTCGCTGGTACACGAGAGTTGATGTTACAAGACTCTGAAACTTTAGCGGCGAAAATTGAGCAAGCTGGAGGTAAAGTTGAAGCTTGGTTTGGTAAGGATATGCCTCACGTCTACCCATTGTTTGAAATGCTGCCCGAAGCTAAGCAAGCCAGAAAGCAAATTTATTACTTTGTTCAGTCCTCACTTATGGAGTTTTAATCATAAATAATGATTGTTTATGATTAAAAACGCTCTGCAATATATGATAATATTTTGCGTGAATACTTATTCTTAAATATTCATTTTGTAGTTGGTTTTGGCGGTTTTTTTTGTGTTTTTTATGCAAATATTGAATTTGTAGTGAATAAACTTATCGTGAAAACTGGTATTTAGATCACAAAATATCGCATAATAAGGGGTATAAAAAGTCCGATAAACCAATATCGACTCAATCCTAGTGGCCTAACAATGCCACTTTATTCCAATAAAGGATGGACTGTATGAGCAGTAACTTTAACCTTACTCGTGAGCAATTTGATAATGTAATGGTGCCTAACTATGCACCTTCAAAAGTAATTCCTGTTCGTGGCGAAGGTAGCCGAGTATGGGATCAAGAAGGTAAAGAATTTATCGATTTTGCTGGCGGTATTGCGGTGAACTGTTTAGGTCACGCTCACCCAGCTCTAGTTAATGCCTTAAAAACTCAAGGCGAAAAGCTTTGGCATCTAGCAAACGTGATGACCAACGAGCCTGCACTTGAGTTAGCGACTCGTTTAACTGATTCGACTTTTGCAGAGAAAGTTTACTTTGCAAACTCAGGTGCCGAAGCCAACGAAGCTGCACTAAAATTAGCTCGTCGTTACGCGTTAGAAAAGCACGGTGAAGACAAAGATCAAATCATCGCGTTTGAGCGCGCTTTCCACGGTCGTACCTTCTTTACCGTAAGTGTTGGTGGTCAAGCAGCATACTCTGATGGCTTTGGCCCTAAGCCTCAAGCAATCACTCACCTTCCATTTAATGACATCGAAGCACTAGAGAAAGAAATTTCTGATAAAACCTGTGCGATCATGCTTGAGCCACTTCAAGGTGAAGGCGGTATCATCGATGCTGATCCAGAGTTCCTAGCGGCTGTTCGTCGTCTAGCTGATAAGCACAATGCATTAGTGATCTTTGATGAAGTTCAGACTGGTGTGGGTCGTACTGGTGAGCTATTTGCTTACATGAGCACTGAGATTGTGCCAGATATTCTAACTTCAGCGAAAGCACTCGGTGGTGGTTTCCCTATCGCAGCAATGCTAACCACTACTGAAATCGCTAAGCACCTTAAAATTGGTACTCACGGTTCAACCTACGGTGGTAACCCATTAGCGTGTGCTATCGGTAATGCTGTTCTAGAAACCGTAAACAACAAAGCAACCCTAGATGGCGTTAAGCAACGTGAGCAAATGTTCCGTGATGGCTTAGAACAAATCAACGCTAAATACGATGTATTTAGTGAAGTACGTGGTAAAGGTTTGTTGATTGGCGGCGTGCTTAACAGCAAATACGAAGGTCGTGCTAAAGAATTCTTAGTAGCGGCTATGGAAGAAGGCGTAATGAGCTTAGTGGCTGGTGCTAATGTAGTACGTTTCACGCCTTCTCTTGTGATACCAGAGGCTGACATTGTTGAAGGTCTAGCACGTTACGAGCGTGCAATAGCGAAAGTTGTTGCTGGCTAAGCAACCCTATTCAGGCACCACTCGGTGCCTGTTTCGTTATGTTAAGGAATTTGAAACCATGTTAGTCATTCGTCCTATCCGCAGCACCGATCTTGATGCGCTAATGCAAATTGCGATTGAGTCTGGTCACGGATTCACTTCTCTTCCCGTAAACGAAGAACTACTCAGGCAGAAAATTGCCCGTGCGGAAACGTCATTCAAAAAGAATGTCGATAAGCCACATGATGAAGTGTATTTTTTGGTACTAGAGGACACCGAAACGGGTGAAATCGTCGGTACAACAGGTATTGAAGCGGCTGTAGGCCTTGTTGATGCCTTTTATCATTACCGTTTGGGTACAGAGGTTTATCACTCTGAGCAGATCGGTGTTCGCAATGAGGTTGAAACCTTAACCCTGTGCCACGATTACACAGGCGCTGCTGAGTTATGTAGCCTTTTCTTACGCGAAAATTATCGTAAAGATAATAATGGTCGCTTATTGTCTCGTTGCCGCTTTTTATTCTTAGCAGATAACAAAGAGCGTTTTGGTAGCCCTGTTATTGCTGAAATGCGCGGTGTATCTGATGATAAAGGCGAGTCACCATTTTATGCCTGGTTGCAAAAGTTCTTCCTAGGTATCGACTTTATAAAAGCGGATTATCTTTCTGGTTTGGGGCAAAAAGGTTTTATGGCGGAAATGATGCCAAGAAGCCCGATTTATACTTGCCTATTGTCTGAAGAAGCCCGTTCAGTGATAAAAGAAGTTCATAGCAGCACGCTTCCTGCACTTAAATTGCTTGAAGGTGAAGGTTTCTCTTGTCGTGGCTATGTCGATATTTTTGATGGTGGTCCAACGGTTGAGTGTAATTTAGAAAACATTCGTGGTGTTCGTGATAGCCAACTGTTTACCGTAAAGATTGCCCAAACATTACCTGAAAATGGCAGCAAGCACATTATTGCTAACACTAAGCTTGAAGACTTTAGAGCGATTCAAGCCAGTCTAGCAAACGTAGATGCTAGCGATGAAGTCACGCTCACGCCTGAATTAGCTGAAGCCTTGATGGTAGGAGAAGGTGATAGCGTTCGCCTTCTTTCAATGTAGAGATTATAAAATGACACAGTTTATTAATGGCCAGTGGGTTACTGGCGCAGGTCATGACATGACCTCAACCAACCCAGCCAACCAAGAAAGCATTTGGAATGGCGTTAGTGCGACACCTGAGCAAGTAGACACAGCTGTAATGACAGCGCGTAAGGCTCAGTTTGATTGGTTCATGTTAGGTTTCGATAAGCGTATTGAAATTATCGAAGCGTACAAAGCTCAGCTTGAAGCCAACAAAGAGTTAATGGCTGAAACCATTGCTCAAGAAACGGGTAAGCCTCAGTGGGAAACTGCGACTGAAGCGGGTGCTATGATTGGTAAAATCGGACTATCGGTATCGGCTTATCACAAGCGTACTGGTACTTCTGAAAATGAGATGCCAGCAGGTCGTGCAGTACTTCGTCACAAGCCTCACGGTGTTGTTGCGGTTTTTGGCCCGTATAACTTCCCAGGTCACTTGCCAAATGGTCACATTGTTCCTGCACTGATTGCCGGTAACACTGTAGTATTTAAGCCATCTGAGTTAACTCCTAAAGTAGCTGAGTTAATGCTTCAGCTTTGGGAAAAAGCAGGTTTACCTGCTGGCGTGATTAACCTCGTTCAAGGTGAAGTCGAAACCGGTAAAGCGCTAGCTTCTCATCCACAACTTGATGGTTTGTTCTTTACGGGTTCTTCACGCACGGGTCATATTTTACATGAACAGTTTGCGGGTGATCCTGGCAAGATCTTAGCGTTAGAAATGGGCGGAAATAACCCATTAATCGTTAAAGACGTTGAAGATACTAAAGCGGCGGTTCACGAAATCTTACAATCGGCTTATATCTCAGCAGGTCAACGTTGTACTTGTGCACGTCGTCTATACGTTCAACAAGGCGAAGCCGGTGACAAGCTCATCGAAGACTTAGTTGCTGCGGTTAAGCAAATCCATGTAGCCCCTTGGAATGCTCAGCCACAACCATTCATGGCATCAATGATTTCAGAAGTTGCGGCTAAAGGCATGGTTAAGGCTCAGGCTGACTTAGTTGCCTTAGGCGGTAAGTCATTAGTTGAGCTAACGCACATGGAAGCGGGGACTGGACTAGTTTCTCCGGGACTTATTGATGTAACGGCGATTGCTGAGCTACCAGATGAAGAATACTTTGGTCCGCTATTACAGGTAGTGCGTTACCAAGATTTCGATCAAGCAATTGAGCTTGCGAACAATACCCGTTACGGATTATCAGCAGGCTTGTTAGCTGACAGCCGCGATGATTATGACTACTTCCTAGCTCGCATTCGTGCAGGTATTGTAAACTGGAATAAGCAAATCACTGGTGCTTCAGGTGCGGCGCCATTTGGTGGTGTTGGTGCTTCAGGTAACCACAGAGCCAGCGCATTTTATGCCGCTGATTACTGCGCTTACCCAGTGGCTTCAGTAGAAGCCGACGCGGTTAGCTTACCGGCAGCGTTAAGTCCGGGTCTAAAACTCTAAGTTGGAACAGGCAAGCCGTTAGCTTGCCTTTTTTATAAGGAATATACTGATGCATACTGATGTAAATGCACTATTCGATGCCCTATGGCAAGACTATATAGAAATGACGCCTTCTGCTGCGCAGGTACAGCAACTACTGGGCAAAGGCGAAGCCATTGTTAATGATCATGTCGCTTTCCGTACCTTTAACATTGCCAAAGTAAACTTAGACGTATTAGCTAAGCACTTACTTGAGTTAGGTTACGTGCCTTGCGGTGATTACAACTTTGAACAAAAGAAATTAAAAGCGAAGCACTTTGAACACCCAGATTCCACTCAACCAAAAGTATTCATTTCTGAGCTTTTGGTTGAAGAGTTTAGCCAAGAAGTTCAAGACATCATTCACGGTTTGGTTGAGCAAGTGGATGAAGTAGCAACAACGGCTGAAAACTTCTTATACTCTGGTACTCACTGGAAAGTTGACTCTGCAACTTACGCTCGTTTACTGGAAGAAAGTGAATATGCGGCATGGGTTTCGGCATTTGGCTATCGTGCTAATCACTTTACGGTTTCGATTAATCACTTACCAGATTACGAAACCATCGTTGAAGTGAATCAAGCGCTGAAAGACAATGGCTTCAAATTGAACAGTGTTGGTGGTGAAGTGAAAGGATCTCCAGAAGTATTATTGGAGCAATCTTCAACTATGGCCGATAAAATTCAGCTTGAGTTTGCAGATAAGACCGTTGAAATCCCAAGCTGTTTCTACGAGTTTGCGATTCGTTATCCTAAAGCTGATGGTGAGCTATATACTGGCTTTGTTGCGGCTTCAGCAGATAAGATTTTCGAAAGTACCAATGTGAAAGGTTAGTTGTCCAATAACATACAACTGGTATTTTTGTTTAAAGGCACTTATCGGTGCCTTTATCTTTTTAATATCTTCCAAGCTGAAGTATTTCTTTGGCAAAAATCTATTGCTTTTTTTCCCTGACGATTTGTAATTTCCAAATTCGCTCCGTTATCTAAATAAGAATTGAACAAGAGTTGGGTTATTTTGTTCTGCGGCCACCATTAGCATGGTTTCATCATATTTTTTGTTTATGGCGTTAATGCGGTACCCTAGTTTAAGGTATTGCTGTACTGCATATTGGTCACCATATTCTGCTGCACGATGGGGACTGATCACACCGAACTTCATGGTATAAAAATGGATAAAGTTTCCAACATCTCTTAGAAAAGCCATATCATTTACTCCAGTCAGTTAATAAAAATATCATACCCATCTAAAACGATAAGTGATGAAAAATTCATCCAGTATTCAGCGTGAGTTAAACAACATTTAGTAAAATTATTTAACAACTCTCTAACTGAACAAATGCCATGTCTTCACAGCTAAAAAGTATGCTTGCCGCAATAGTGTGCGTTAGCCTTTGGGGCTTTGTTGCCGTGGTGTCGCGTGTTGGCCAATATCATTTAGATCGTTTCCAATTTCTCTTTTGGGTAAGTTTGATATCGACTATCGGCATGTTGGTATTTTGTTACTTCAAGGGAACCTTAAGCCTGTTAAAGTTTTACAGTAAAAAACAGTGGTATCAGGTAATAGGATTAGGCTTCCTTGGAGGGTATTTATACTACTTACTGATCTTCAATGGCTACGCCAAAGCAAACGGTATGCAAGTTATGATCATCCAATACACTTGGCCGATGATGATGTCTGTATTTTCGATTGTATTGTTTAAAGAGTCTGCTCATTGGAGAAAGGTATTAGCGACAATATTAGGCGCAATTGCGGTATTTGTGGTGATCACAAAAGGTTCATTGTCAGGCTTTTCTGTAGAGCAACCTTGGGTCCTTGTATCAGTGGTCCTTGGTGCGGCCAGTTTTGCTTTATTTAATACCTTTATGAAGCAGATGAGCGTAGAACCCAGTAGCATGTTTGTGGTGTTTTTTGGTGTCGCAACCGTGTGTTCATTTATTTCTATGCTAGTAAGTGGGGGAGTCGTTTTACCATCATCTGATGATTGGCCTGTGGTGATATTTACAGGGTTGGTATTGAATGGTTTTTCCGATCTTTTGTGGTTGTGGGCATTGAGGCGAAATGAAGCTTCATTTTTGGCTCCTTTTATCTTTTTTACTCCGGTGCTGTCGACCCTTTATCTGTATTTGATATTTCACGATCCATTTTTACCAATCTATGGCTTAGGTCTAATGCTTGTGGTGATTGCTGGTTTGCTTAATTCTCGTGGAATTTTGAAAAAGAGTATTAAAAAGGCCAGATAAACTGGCCTTTATTCAATACAAATGGTAACTAGCGAGTGCCGTAAACGACGATAGTTTTACCATGAGCTTGGATAAGACTTTGTTCTTCAAGCATCTTTAAAATACGGCCTACGGTTTCACGAGAGCAACCGACAATCTGTCCGATTTCTTGTCGAGTGATTTTGATTTGCATACCGTCAGGGTGAGTCATCGCATCAGGTTGCTTAGCAAGATGTAGCAGAGTTTGTGCAATACGGCCTGCAACATCCAAGAAGGCCAGATCGCCCACTTTCTGGCTGGTGCTTTGTAGGCGATAAGCCATTTGTTGAGCCAACTTCATTAAGATTTCTGGGTTGACTTGGATCAGCTGTTTGAACTTCTTATATGAAATCTCAGCAATCTCACATGCTTGTTTGGCGCGAACCCAAGCTGTACGCTCGGCTTGTTCTTCAAATAAACCCAATTCACCGATAAAGTCACCTTGGTTAAGGTAAGATAAAATCATTTCTTTACCTTCTTCATCTTTGATAAGCACAGCCACACTTCCTTTAACAATGTAGTAAAGGGTGTCAGACGTTTCACCTGCGTGGATCAGAGTACTTTTGGCTGGATACTTGTGAATATGACAATGAGACAAGAACCATTCTAAGGTTGGATCTGGTTTTGGTTTACCAATTAGAGCCATGCTAACTTCCTCTATCGGATGAAAATTAAAGTTTTGTAAATTAATTACATTCTAATGTAATCGATCAATTCGAACAAAACCTTGATAAAGATCATTATTGTTGAGCTGTTTTGTAGAAAGGTATTCTGTAAAGTAACTATTTAAACAAATGATCTGCTTTTAATCAGTTTGAATTATCTAAGTTAATGAATGGAATATGAAAGTTATATAGAAGTTAATTTCATCTATTTTGAAGTTTAATTATCATACAAATCAAACTGGCAGTAATTGTTAATATAACACTAATGTAGGCGTTTCAGAAGTCATTGCGGTTTTCTTAGGCATCCTATAGCCAAATGCATTTCAATCAGTTTATTATGCCTGCTGGCTTATTTTCTTTATTGCTTAAAATATAAGGATTTTATACGTGCGTTTTTTTGCTTTTTTATTATCAGCAGTATTTTCCACTTCTCTTTTTGCTTTTCCTATTCCTCAGCCTGAGCAAGAGCGAGTGCTGACTCGTGTTGCCATGATCCAGTTGAATGCCGCACAAGGGAATAAAGATGCCGAATATGCCTACGGTTTATTGTTGTTATCGGGTAAGTATCTACCTAAAGATGTTAACACCGGTTTTGAGTGGCTGAAGAAGGCGGCTGATCATGGTCATGAAAAAGCACAAAAAACCGTAGCTGATTTAGCTTTTGACGGTAAGTTTATTAAACGGGACTTGAGCTTAGCGCAAAAGTGGTACTCCAAAAATTCAAGTCCTTATACTCATTTCCGACTCGGTTTTATTTATGCGGTTGGTGGAGATGGTATCAAGCGTAACTGTACTAAAGCCGCTGATGAATTTTTATTAGCAGGAGATAAAAATGCAAAATCGAATGCCGTATGGGTTTGGTCAACGTGCCCTGACAAAAATGCGAGAAATGCTAAACAAGCGATTAAACTAGGGCTAGAGTTATACAAGCGTTACCCAAATGATTTTATCGTGCTAGATAACCTTGCGGCTGCATACGCCGAAGCTGGTGAGTTTGATAAAGCGGTGAATTACCAGCGCCAAGCCATTGCCAATTTACAAAAAACGAAAGAAAAAACAGATTTAGACGGTTTAATCAAGCGGCTTTCTTTATATCAAAACAAGCAACCTTATCGTGAGGTGCTTGAACTTCCATAACTTGAAAGCGAGTAGGAGGATAGTATGAAAAAATGGCTGGGATTACTGTTATTAAGTGCATCAATGAGCCTAACTTTTGTTGCTAATGCTGACGAAGCTCCGCACAATGGCAAAGTGAGAGAACTGTCTAATGGCACGATGCAAATATGGGATTCAGCAAGCCAGAAGTGGTTAGGTGTCGAATCATTTTGGCTAAAGTACGCGAAAGAGAATGGTGGTCTGACATGGGGAATGACAGACACTTATCCTGAATACAGTAAGGTTAAAGAGTTCGATAAGATCCTAATTAAAACGGCTAAAGGCAATTGCTTAATGGAGTTTTTTCATCGTCGCTGGCGACGAGCGCAAGATGTTCGCCGTTGGGATGAAAAGGTGAACCAGTTCGGTGGCTGCCCTTACGTCTTCGATTGAGAAATAAACAGATTTTTATTTCTTTTCATCCTTTATAAGCTGGTTTCTTCTATCAAGTAGCTTTTGAATTAGCGGTGTGAGAATGATTTCCATCGCTAATAACATTTTCCCGCCCGGCACCACAATCGTATCCGCTCTGGACATAAATGAGCCTTGCAGCATTTGTAAATAATAAGGGAAGTCAGTGTCTTCCATGCCATAAAAGTGAATGACTACAAAACTCTCATCAAGGCTTGGAATGTTCTTGGCGATAAATGGGTTTGACGTATCTACCGTTGGTACACGCTGGAAGTTGATATGAGTACGGGAAAATTGTGGGGTAATATGATTAACATAATCGTCCATGCTACGAACAATAGAATCCATCACTTTTTCACGGCTGTGACCTCTATCATTGGTGTCTCTAACGATTTTTTGGATCCACTCTAGATTGACAATCGGCACCATGCCTATCAATAAATCAACATGCTTTACCACGTTTACGTCTTTGGTAATGACTCCACCGTGTAGGCCTTCGTAATACAACATATCGGTGTTATCAGGTAAAGATCGCCAAGGAGTGAACGTACCGGGCATCTGGTTAAAGGGAACGGCTTCGTCAAAGGTGTGTAGATAGTCTCGGGTTTCTCCTTGTCCCGTCGAACTGTACTGGGCAAAACACTGTTCTAAACGAGCAAAATCATTGGCTTCAGGGCCAAAGTAGCTGATGTTTTTACTCTCATCCTGCAGTTTACGGATCATCATTTCCATTTCTGCTCGGGTATAACGATGAAAGCTGTCTCCCTCAATAAAAGCGGCATTGATGTTGAGCTGACGGAAGATTTGAGTAAAGGCCTCAGTGCTGGTGGTCGTTCCTGCTCCCGACGAACCCGTAACCGCAATGATAGGATGCTTTGCAGACATAGTATTACCCTATTGTTTGTATTTGATCCTTGTGACGAATCGCAAAAGTCTCGTCATCCTCACTATATTCAACGACCAGTAGCCCTTGCTTTAACTGCTGACGGCATTGACTGATAGCCTGACTAAGTTGCTGTTCCCCAGTGTTTTCAAATCCGCCATCTTCAACCTGAGTAAAGAGGTGCTCTTTTATCAAGTTATCAAGCGTTTCAGTGGGTAAGCTTAATAATGATTGGTAAGGTATCAGCATAGTTAATAAATTCCAATATATTGATTATTTATACCAATTACAGTAATTAATCTCTCACTCAGCAAGAGCTAAAGATTTTCAGTACAAAGCGCAAGCTCGAAGTACTATCGGGATAATTCAAGAGCTTGTAATGCAGTAATGAAAACCTTTAGCCTTGCCCTTTGGGAGCTTGTATGCGTTCAAATTCCTGCTCAAAATTGCTTTGACGTAGAGTAACTATGTCTGCATCAATTTCGATTGCACTTTGGCCGCATACACAGCTCTGAGTTGAGCATTTAATTACTGTAATTGGTATTAGACAATAAAAAGCCGATGATCCGAGGTTCTAAATAATAGCTGGGATTGAATATATTCCCACCATTAATAAATCCGACATGCCCCCCTCGTTGTGCTAATTCGTATTGAACTGAAGTGGAGATGTGTTCTTGAGAAGGGATCACTTCATCCGTCATAAAGGGATCATCTTTGGCATGGAGTACTAAAGTTGGAATGCTAATTGTAGCTAAGTAGGGTAAGCCGCTGGCTTTAAGGTAGTAATCTTCCACGCCTTTAAATCCATGTAAAGGGGCTGTGACCTTGTCATCAAATTCATAAAAGGTGTTGAGAGATGGGACTCGCTCTTTCGTGACAGGCATTTTATCTTTAAGTGCAGCGGTTCCCAGTTTATCAATAAGTTTACGCTGAAGCTGTTTTATTAAATGACCTTGGTAAATCTTAGAAAACCCTTTTTCCAATCGCTTTGCGCAGGCTCTGAGTTGTAATGGAGCTGAAATGACAACGGCACGCTCAATCATACTGTGTTGTTGCTGTTCTCCTAAATACTTAGCTAGTACATTCCCACCTAAGCTGTAACCAACAGCAAACAATGGTGAATTAGGGTATTTATGCTTTAAGTAAATAAGAGTTTGCGAGATATCTTGGGTGTCACCACTGTGATAGCTGCGGGGTAACCTATTTTGCTCTCCTGAACAACTGCGATGATGGTGAACGACAGCAGGTAGGCCTGATTGTTGGCAGCAATTGATAATTCGTCTAACGTAATGGGATTCACTGCTGCCCTCTAAACCATGCAAGATGACGACTATGGGTTGATTTGCTTTGGGTGTACCGAGCCAATCTAAATCAACAAAGTCACCATCTTTAAGTGTTAATCGCTCTCGATTGAGCGGCGGTATCTTAACCTTAGTCAAAACAGGTAAAATGGTTTGTAGATGAGGGCTCTTAGCCCACCAAGGTGGTTGAAATTTAGAGGCTGAGATAGGCAATGAGGGTGATCCTTTAATAGATTAATTCCAGCTGATATCTGAGGCCGATAGTGAGTAAATGCTCAAAAAATTAGACAAATTTGAGCCTGTGGCGTTAGTTTCTAAATTGCTAAACGCATGTGATAACAATTTTTGTGTTTTTCTTTCCATGGTCAGCTCTAAATCTAGCATCTTGTGATATTCAGCTTCGTTTACCATGGATTTCGCCAACTTTCTCAATTTTCGGTATGGGCTCACAATCTTATTTTCCCATGACGATATTGAATCTATCAAAATTTGAAATTGTTGAGGGCTTAAACAAAGCCCTGTATTCGTATCTAAGTACTGAGCTAACAGAAGAAGGTTAACGTTAAGTCCGACAGAGTCTTGCAATTTTAGACAAACAGATTGCTGCTGAAAGTAAAATTGATCGCACCATGACCACACTTCATCGTGTTTCCAAACCATGATTAATCCTCTTGATGCTTGGCTTCAATGTCTTCAATTTGCTCTTGAAGTTCAAGCCATTCCATTTCACTGTTTTCTAGCGTTTGAGTGAGCTCGGTTCGCTCATTGAGTATAGCGGTTAGTTTAGCTTTATTATCGTCTTCGTAAAGGCTCATATCCCCTAGATTTTCCTCGATTTCTGCTAAACGTGAGCTGGCTCTCTCTTGTTGTTTTTCTAACTTGGTTTGTTGTTTTCTTAGCGGTGATAACAGGTTGCGCAATTCTGCTTCTTTGCGTTTACGCTCTTTTTTATTAAGCGTGGCAGAGCTGTTTGAAGACGTTGAAGACTCAGCTTTTTGTGAATTTAATAGCCACTGATGATAATCGCCTAGGTCACCATTAAACGGTTGAACTTGTTGATTATCGACTAAGTAGTAATCATCACACGTAAGTCGAAGTAAGTGTCTGTCGTGCGATACAATGACCATTGCACCTTCAAAACCTTGTAAAGCGACAGTAAGCGCATGACGCATTTCTAAATCAAGGTGGTTGGTTGGCTCATCAAGAAGTAGCAAGTTAGGACGTTGCCATACCAACAACGCTAAAACTAAGCGCGCTTTCTCACCACCCGAAAATGGTCGAACAGGATCTAACGCCATATCACCATTAAAACCAAAACCGCCAAGGAAGTTTCTAAGATCGAGCTCTTTGGCATCTGGAGACAGGCGTTGTAAGTGCATCAAAGGACTGTCATCGAGAGATAAAAATTCGATTTGATGTTGGGCAAAGTAGCCAATTTTAAGACCATTGTTTGTCTGATACTTCCCAGATATTGGAGAGAGCTCACCAGACAATAATTTAATCAATGTGGATTTACCGGCACCGTTACGGCCCAATAAACCTATACGAGCTCCCGGCACTAAGTTCAGCTTCACTGATTTTAGAACTACGGTTTCATCGTAGCCGACCTGTACTTGCTCCATCATTACTAATGGATTAGGTAAGCTTTCAGGTTCACGAAATGCCATCGAGAATTGACTGTCTGCATGGGAAGGAAGCAATTCCGTCATACGTTCTAAGGCTTTTAGGCGGCTTTGAGCTTGTTTCGCTTTACTGGCTTTGTAACGAAAACGGTCAACAAATTTTTGCATGTGAGCTCGTTCTTTTTGCTGTTTCTCAAATGCAATTTGCTGTTGTGCCATACGTTCAGCACGAACACGTTCAAAGCTGGTGTAATTACCTGAATAAAAATTGAGCTTTTGATTTTCAACGTGTACCACTTCATCGACGATTTCGTCAATAAAGTCACGGTCATGGCTGATCAAAATCAGAGTGCCTTGATAGCTTTTGATCCAAGACTCTAGCCAAAAAGTGGTGTCTAAGTCTAAGTGGTTGGTTGGCTCATCAAGCAGCAATAAATCAGAGCGACATAACAAGGCTTGGGCAAGGTTGAGGCGCATTCGCCAGCCACCAGAAAACTGCTTGACGCTGTGACTGTGTTTATCTTGACTAAAGCCTAATCCTGCCAAAAGAGCGCCTGCACGAGCTTTAATGCTATAACCACCGATGGCTTCTAATTTGCCGTGAATATCTGCAATTTTATGACCATCATCTTGGAGCTGAGCTTGTTCTAGTTCAGCTTCTAATTGGCGATATTCTTGGTCACCATCCAGCACATATTCTAATGCGCTTTTTTCAAGGGCTGGTGTTTCTTGCGCAACCGATGCGATTTGCCAGCCAGCTGGCAAGGAAAAGTCACCTTTATCTAAGGAAAGCTTATCTTGAATTAAGGCTAATAATGAGGATTTTCCTGTGCCGTTAGCGCCAACTAATCCTACTTTATGACCGGGATAAATAGTTAAAGAAGCCTCATCAAGTAAGGTTTTGCTGCCACGGATCAGCTGTGCTTGAGAAATGGAAATCATCGGTTCAACAGAAAAATCATAAAGAAGGGGAGTTTAGCAGATCTATCTTACACCTAGCGACTCACATTTATGGATTAATTCGCGTAAACTATTCAAAAGTTGTAAACATTTACCATAGACACCATGACCAAAATAAAAAAACGTTTTGTTGCTGGGGCAAAATGCCCGAAATGTCATACTCAAGACAGTATCGTACTGTTTAAAGAAAACAATATAGAAACCGTTGAATGTGTTGAATGTGATTACCGCGAGCAACAAACTGAAACAAAAGTGAAAAAACAGGCTTCAGGACAAGTTATTGGTGTGTTTAAGCCTGATTGATTGGGTGTTAAGGGAGACTTAACTTAGCTTTAAACAAGCTGTCATTCATTTGTCATTAATAATTGGCTCAATAGCAACTATGCTTAATATGACGAAATGACATAGGTTTGGAGCTCCCCAATGCCGTTAGCCCCGCAACAGCAACAAAGTACGCCTCACCACATAGATCCAATTGACCTTCAACAACTTTCTGATCACAAAGCGGTGAAATATACCCAAGAGTTGATCCGAAAACGCTCTGTCACACCAGAAGATGCAGGTTGTCAGGCTTGGCTGCAGAATAAGCTTGAGGCGCTCGATTTTACGGTTGAACGTTATCAAAGTCATGGTGTTTCAAATTTAATAGCAGAGCGTAAAGGTCAAACTGACACTCGATTTGCGTTTGCTGGTCATACTGATGTCGTGCCAGCTTCAGAACCGCATTTGTGGAAGGTTCCACCTTTTGATGCTGAAATCGTTGCTGAAGAACTCATTGGCCGTGGTGCTGTGGACATGAAATCGGGTTTAGCGGTAATGATGGCGGCGATGGAAGATGTCATAGCAGAAGGTTACCAACCAAAAATGAGTTGGCAGTGGTTAATCACCAGTGATGAAGAAGGTGAAGCTGAGTTTGGGACTCGTACAATCGTAGAGAAACTACAGAGTAGGCAGTCAATGCCCGAGTATTGTTTAGTTGGTGAACCTACTAGTGACAGTAAAAGCGGTGATGTGATAAAAATTGGTCGTCGTGGTGCCATTTCAGGCAAGATGGTAGTAAGAGGAAAGCAAGGTCATGTGGCTTATGCTGGACATAGCCGCAATGCGATCCATTTAGCCTCCGTGATCATTAATGCATTGGAACAAATGAGGTGGGACAAGGGCAGTGATGATTTCCCAGGTACCAGTTTACAAGTGACCTATGTCAACTCGGGTGACTTTACTGACAATATCGTGCCAGGTCGTTGTGAGGTTTACTTTAACGTTCGTTATAGCCATAGATTCACGTTGACGGAAATTGAAAAGAAAGTCATGGATTGTTTGCATTCAGTCCCATTGACTCAAATAGCATTAGAGCAGTTAGACATTGAATGGGAACGCCATTGTCAGCCGTATTTTACTCAAGATAATAAAAGTTCTAGCTTAGTGGCAATGGCTGAACGTGCTGTCCATAACGTGACTTCATATTACCCAAGGCTGTCGACTTCAGGTGGTACTTCTGATGGTCGGTTTATCGCATCTGATGACTGTCAGGTCTTAGAGTTGGGGTTGCCTAATCGCTCGATTCATCAAGTGAACGAAAGAGCTAAGCTGGTAGATATTTATCAGCTGTACCATATTTACAAACAATTACTGAAACAGTTTTAATCTAAAATAATTCTTTAGACGCATTTTATGTTAGAGGCCAATTATATTGTGTTATTGCTCCTTCTTTGGCTTTTGTCATTGCCTTAAGGGCATCATTCAATTTCACTAATGCCAACTCATCGGGCGTTTTTCCGACTAAACTCAAGTTATATTCTAATTTTGCAACCGTTCTCTCTACTTCAGCTACTGCTTCTAATTGCTTCATTTCTGGTAAACTTGCTAAAGCCCTTAAAATAATGCTAACTGCTTCAGGCAAAATATCAGATGTTGAATCTACCCGTTGAGAGTCAATCTCTGCATCGCTACACCAAAGCCTGTTTGCAAGTTGCTTTAGCTGGGCTTGATAGTTTCCGACTTTAATGGGCTGCAACATTATTGGATTCTTTAGGCTTGTATTCTCTATGTGATCTAGAGCAATAATAGCTAAACAACCACCAAGTCTTATTATCTCCTCAGCAGCCAGCTTCATAAAGCGTCTAGTGGGATCGGGTTCATCCTGTAATGTCTGTTCAGCTTTTTGGGTATGTTTTTGCCATATTTTATATTGCTCATTTACTTCTTTTGTTACTTGCTCCTGAAATGTATCTGGCAAGGTTGAGGGCGTTATATTGGCATCAAAAAATGTTAAAACGTCGTCATGTACTTTCTTTTACAAATAATGCCTAGCTAGAACACAGTCTTTAACAAGTATTGAGGATTGATCAAATTTTTGATATTGCACATGGAAGGTTACTTCTACTGCTGGCGTTTTTGTTAGTTTATTAAATGCAACGCTTAGTTCGTTTAACATAATACAGCCCATCACATCGCTTTCATGTGAACTGCCCCAGTAGACGTTAACAGGAACCTCCCCTGACTCATGTGTGACTGACATAGTTTTAACCTGAACAACGTATATTTGAATGTATTATATCGTCAGGACGTGAAATGGAGTTTTTGAGTAAATTAAGTTTTGTTTAGGCGTAATAGGCCTAGGGTCTGTTGAACTTTTAGGATTAAATTTTGTGCTATTTGAGCATTTTTCTGTTCAAGGCGTGAGCTGTGAAGCTTAGTAATCTAAGTGAGCTGCTCACAACACAGAACAGGAATTGCTCAAAAGCATCGAAGACAGCGTAAATTGGTCACTTCTGCTACGTTATCGTTTATTTATGTGGAGCAACCACACCGCACAAACTCTGCCTTGCATAAGATGACCAATTTATCGCTGCAAAAATAAACACGAAAGATTAACAGGCCCTAGAATTTATTTTTTTCATTTTTATGTAATCAACATATCGCTATTAATCGTATTGTCATAAGAAATGAACAGCCTAGATATATGGTGTGTCATTCTGTATTGTTGATTTGACAGTTTTGGCTATTACTTCGCTTTTATTAATAAAAAAGCCAATGTAACAATTACTAATGAGTAAATTACCTTTAAAAATAGTGGATTACCCTAAATTTATTTTTGTGAATGTTGGTTTTTTAAACTGAAAAATAGGCGTATAGTGAGCAAAATCTAATATCAGCTGGTGTTTCTTCGCTAATGCAAATTGGTAATTAGAAACAGGAGTTTTCAATGATCCTTGATGAAGTTGTCGAGCTCTCTCGTTGGCAGTTTGCAATGACTGCTATGTATCACTTTCTATTTGTCCCTCTGACCTTAGGTCTTTCCTTTATTTTAGCCATTATGGAGTCACTGTATGTGATGACGGATAAAACCGTTTATCGTGACATGACGAAATTCTGGGGTAAGTTGTTTGGAATCAACTTTGCATTAGGGGTGACAACCGGTATTGCCATGGAGTTTCAATTTGGAACCAATTGGTCCTATTACTCTCATTATGTTGGCGATATTTTTGGAGCTCCGTTAGCACTTGAAGGCTTAATGGCGTTCTTTTTGGAATCTACCTTCGTTGGTATGTTCTTCTTTGGTTGGGAGCGCTTTAGTAAGCGTCAGCATTTAGCGGCGACATGGCTAATGGCACTGGGCACTAACTTATCAGCGTTGTGGATTTTGATTGCTAATGGTTGGATGCAAAACCCTGTAGGTTCGGTATTCAACTTTGAAACCATGCGTATGGAGATGACCAACTTTGCAGAGGTGATTTTCAATCCTGTCGCACAGGTTAAGTTTGTTCATACTGTGGCGGCGGGTTACGTAGCGGGCGCCATGTTCGTTCTGGCGGTGAGCTCGTATTACATCCTGAAAAAACGCGATTTACCTTTTGCACGTCGTTCATTTGCGATTGCAGCCAGCTTTGGTATGGCATCCATTTTGTCTGTCATCGTACTTGGAGATGAATCTGGCTACAAAGTGGGTGAGGTGCAAAGGGTCAAATTAGCCGCGATTGAATCCGAATGGCACACAGACACACCACCTGCTGATTTCACCGTAGTGGGGATTCCTAATCAGGAAAAGCAAGAAACCGAATATGCGGTCAAGATCCCTTATCTGATGGGGATTATTGCGACTCGAAGTATTACCGAAGAAGTGACGGGGCTTAAAGATCTCATGAAAGAACATGAGCATCGTATTCGAATTGGTATGAAAGCCTACGGATTACTAGAGAAAATTCGCAATGGTGATCGCTCCCCTGAAACCATCAAAGCCTTCAATGAAGTGAAAGGCGATTTGGGCTATGGCTTATTACTCAAACGCTTTACCGATAAAGTCACTGATGCGACAGAAGAGCAAATTCAAGCGGCAACGCGAGACAGTATTCCGAAAGTGGCACCTATCTTTTGGAGTTTCCGTGTGATGGTTGGGCTTGGCGTGATTATGCTCTTCGTATTTGCTGCGGCATTTTGGCAAAGCACTAAGCATAAAATTACCGAGAAAAAATGGGTACTTAAAGCCGCCTTATATAGCTTACCTTTGCCGTGGATAGCAATCGAGGCGGGTTGGTTTGTTGCGGAATATGGTCGTCAACCTTGGACCATTTCAGGCATTTTACCGACTCACATGTCGGCGTCTTCCCTCAACCCAAGTGACATTTGGTTCAGCATTATTAGTATTACCGTGTTTTATACCATTTTGTTGGTGGTTGAAATATTCCTAATGCGTAAGTTCATTTTAAAGGGACCAAGCAGTTTGAAGACAGGGCAATATCATTTTGAAACTCAAGAGCAGAACTAGATCAGGAGAATAATTATGTTTGATTATGAACTACTACGCTTGATCTGGTGGGCATTGATTGGAGTGTTATTCATTGGGTTTGCGGTTACCGATGGTTTTGATATGGGCGTCGGAGCGCTGCTTACCATCATTGGTCATGATGACACAGAAAGGCGCGTGATGATCAATACCGTAGCACCTCATTGGGATGGTAACCAAGTATGGTTGATCACAGGTGCTGGTGCCTTATTTGCGGCTTGGCCGATGGTATATGCGGTGGCTTTTTCAGGATTTTACATCGCCATGATGTTGGTATTGTTCGCCTTATATTTACGTCCTGTAGGCTTTGATTATCGCTCGAAAATTGAAGATCCACGCTGGCGCTCTGCTTGGGATTGGGCATTGTTTGTAGGAGGGTTTGTCCCTCCGCTGATCATCGGCGTAGCTTTTGGTAATTTACTGCAAGGCGTACCGTTCACTTTTGATGAGTATTTACGTGCCACTTATCACGGCAGTTTCTGGGCGCTATTAAATCCATTCGGACTGCTTGCGGGCATCGTTTGTGTCAGCATGTTTGTGACTCAAGGAGCAACATGGCTACAAATGAAAACCGAAGGTTTACTGAGAAACAAAGCCGAAATGGCAGCTCTGTTAAGCTCAGTCGTCTTCTTCGTGGCTTTTGCAGGGGCAGGCTGGTGGCTGCTTAATGGTTTTGATGGCTATGTGGTTAAATCAGGGTTATCGCCTGAAGGAATATCTGATCCACGTCTTAAGCAGGTTGCTGTTGAAGCTGGCGCTTGGCTAAACAATTATGAGCTGTACCCAATAACCAAACTGTTCCCTATTTTAGGTTTAGCATTGCCGTTATTGACTATGGTGTTCAGTAAGTTGAATCGAAGTGGATTAGCATTCTTTTCTAGTTCGTTAACCGTAGCCATGGTTATTTTAACTTGCGGGGCTTCAATGTTCCCATTTGTCATGCCGTCATCACTGATGCCAAATTATAGCCTCACCATGTGGGATGCTACGGCGAGCCAAATGACGCTAACCATAATGACCATTGCGGCTGGAATAATGGTGCCAATCGTTTTGGGTTACACCATTTGGACCTATAAGAAAATGTTCGGTCGGTTATCAAGAACCGATATCGAACAAAAATCAACGTCATTGTATTGATGAACTAAGGAGAAGCTTATGTGGTATTTCAGTTGGATTTTAGGAGTATTATTAGCCTGTGCCTTTGGGATCATCAATGCATTGTGGCTTGAGAATACAGAAAATATGGACCGTGAAACGGATGATGATTAGCATCTAGTTTTACTGTTAGTCGTCATTATTTTTTATGAGCCAGCAGATTCAGCTGCTGGCTTTTTAGTTGGTGAAAACTTACTCAGACAGTGCGCTTTCAATGTATTTTTTACGTTTTTTGGGCTTCAATGACTGTAAATCAACGAGAACGACACCATCAATGCAGTAGCCAAAGTCGTCATCGACACCAAAGTCTAAAAACTTCACTCCATCGCTTTCACACAGCTCACTGTACTGCTTGTATAACGTTGGGATAGCAACCCCGAGTTCTGCCAAAGATTGTTTGAGTACTTTAAAATTAGCAGAGTAGTTTTCTTTGCTGTTTAGATCGTAAAGGTTATCCAGCTGGGTTTGACGTTGCTTACCAATGACAAAAGGTTGGTTTGAATAAGCTAACGGTTCTGTTGGTTTGAACTGGTTTTGATAAAAATGTACCAGCATTTCTTTAGCGTCTTGTGGCAGCTCACCTGAGATAGTGACAGGACCGAATAGGTAGCGATATTGGGGATTTTTAGCGATAAAGGCGCCAATGCCGTACCACAAATAATCTAGGCTACGTTTTCCCCAATATTTGGGTTGCACAAAACTGCGACCGAGCTCTAAGCCCTGTTCAAAGTAGGGAGTAAAAGCTTTGGTATAGGTAAATAAGGATTGGCTATATAAAGCTTCGCTACCGTGATTTTTGTGAACGTCTTTAACTGGTGCAAAACGATATGCGCCTACGATTTCTAGATCTTTTTGATCCCATAACACTAGATGTAGGTAATAAGAGTCGTATTTATCGGTATCTCGGCGTTGCCCTGTACCTTCGCCGACTGCGCGAAACGCAACTTCTCGCAGTCGTCCGATTTCACGCATAATAGGGTTCGATTCTTTATGCTCATAAAGATAAATTTGTTTACCATCAGCGGTTGAACCTAAAAGTTCGCATTGTGTTAATGCAGTTTGTAATTCGGAACGAGAGACGGGGTGGGCTATTGGGCTTAGTGTGGTAAATAGCCCCGGTCGGTTTTTAGCGACACGGTAAAGGTGATTCTTCAATAGTTTTACTTTCACTTTAAGAGGAAAGTTGTTGTTGGTTATGGCTGAGCTTGGGATCAACTCTCCAATTCGAACTGGCATGGTCTTTTTAGCTTGTTTGAACATTTCCTTTACTAATAGCAGAGTCGCTAACGGCTTATAAATCATCGATGCGCCGTAAAATGCGGCTGAGTTTTTGGCATCGGCAAACATAGGTAATAAAGGTGCGTCGCAGGCACTCGCCATTTTTAAAAAGCCTGTTTGCCATGCTGTATCTCTTACACCTTGTGGGCGAAGACGAGAAACTTCACCAGACGGGAAAATTAATAATGCTCCTTCATTTTTTAAATGCTGGTGGATGTTTTCTAAGTTTTGTTTAGGCGTACCGCCTGTCATATTACGAACAGGTAATAAAATGTCATGCATAGGCGTTAGCGCCATGAGGAGCTCATTAGCAACGACTTTTATGTCACTTCTTACTTCGCTAATGAGTTTGATCATCGCTAAGGCATCGAGTGAACCAATCGGGTGGTTGGCAAAAATCACCACACGACCCTCACAAGGAATATTTTCGATTTCATCACTTTTTACTGAGTAGCTGAAATTAAAACTTTCCAGTACTTTTTCAACGAAATCAATGCCTGATAAATGTGCATGTTCCATAGCTATTTCGTTGCATTGCTTTTCATTAAGCAGATAACGCAACATGGCTTTAGTGGGTTTGGCTAGCCAAGGTTTGTTTTCAATTTCTGGAAGGTTTTCTTTTACGACATTATCAACAGTAAAAATCATAGTATTGTCTCGTTAAGCTACTTTGGTAGGTCGTGACTGGTCTGTTTTTGGATTTGGGTGAAATTGGGCTATTGGAGAGGGGATGGTTTTAAGTATTTGAGTATTGTTGGATGCTTCATCCCATTGCAATAATTGCAGCTCACCAGCCTCAGTTTCGACAAGCAAGGTACAGTTTTCTATCCAGTCTCCTTGATTGCCATAGATGATGTCTGATTGTTCAATCAGTTCAGGCTGATGTATGTGCCCGCAAAAAATGGCATCGACCTTTTGAGCTTTGGCGTGATTTATTGCGGCATACTGATAACGTTCAATCGCTTGCTGAGCTTTGGTGACTCGACGCTTGATATAACCTGCTAATGACCAGTAAGAGTGACCAAATTTTTTACGGATAGCATGCAAGCTACGGTTGAGAAATAAAATAAAGTCATAAAGATGATCGCCAAGTTTGGCGTAGTAGCGAGAGACACACACCTGAGAGTCAAATTGATCGCCGTGCAGCATCAAGAGTTTTTTTCCAGCAATAGTGGTATGTAAGTATTGGGGCTGAATTTCAACATTGCAGAAATTGAAATAGTGGTAGCTTTTTAATAGCTCGTCATGGTTTCCGGGGATGAATACAACTTGAGTTTGGGTTTGGGCAATGGCGATGATTTTTTGCAGTACTTTATGATGTGATTCTGGCCAATGGAGTCGGTTCTTTAATGCCCAGAAGTCAATGATATCGCCGACTAAAAACAGTTTATCGCAAATCACATTGTCTAATAATTGCAGTAAAAATTCGGCTTTGCAGTCTTTACAGCCAAGGTGAATATCGGAAAGCCAGAGGGCATGATAACGTTGAGGAGTAGTTGATTTAGGTGATGCGGGGACTACGATATTTTGTATTGGCTGATCATCAGGCGTATTTACCGAAGCCATTGGTGTTCCTTCCAAGTCTAGGCTACTAGCTATGATGTAAGCCTAGTAACCTAAATTGAAATTCAAATGAATGTTTTATGACCAAATAATGACAAATGATGAACAAAGCTTAATCTTCATATTGAAAAATCGATTCAATGCTGACAGCAAATAATCTCGATAGTTTAAACGCTAAAGGCAGACTCGGGTCGTATTTTCCTTTTTCAATTGCATTAATGGTTTGCCTAGAAACTTCCAGTTTTTCAGCTAAATCAGCTTGCGTCCAGTCGTGTTCTGCTCGGAGTACTTTTAATCTGTTTTTCATGCGTAGCGTACTCTTCCTGCAATTAAGCTAACGACATAAGACAATGAGATGGTGATCATGATGTAAGAGGTTTTCAGCTCCTCAATCAGTTGTGCTTTTTCTAATATTGAACCCGCAGCAAATACGATAATAACCATTCCTACTGATATCGCTAATGCATCCAGTTGGATTTTCTTCTCCATTTCATCTAATGCATTAAGCATGCGTTTATATGAAACGACCATGGTTAATCCAATTGCAGCATTGGAAACTAGAGCGACAACGATAGAAAAGGTCGATGTAATCCATTGATTATCAATGGCAGCAATCACTAGCCAAAAGCTTAAAGCCCAAGCAAATCCCCATAAGTTAACAATATTGGCATTGCGAATATCTCTTTTGGGTAAACCACCGCAAGCAATGGCATTCAGTATTTTTCTCATGACTAGCATCCTTGTCATTTTGTAAAGTGTGATTTACTTTAGGTCGAAAATTATTCAGTGTCAAGCTAGGTGTTCAATAAGTAAAACTAACTTTACTTTTTGGGGAGTGCTCAAAATCTCCTAAGCAACACGTATGGATGTGGTTTTTGAAATAAGAAATATTACTCATTTTTATAAAGTGCGACTCCGTTAACATTTTTTATTTTCATTGTGAATTTGACATGGTTACGATGGTTGTTTTGACACTTGTGTTGTTATTTTGATTTCTTGTAAGTTATTGATTTTATTGTGGGTGCGTCATCTTGTCGCACTTTTGTAATTTGATTTTGCGGGTGTGTTTTTGTTCTGAGAAAATCCAGTTTCTACAAGTTATCAGGATGTAGTTCAATGAAAAAAGTACTTACTCTCTCCGTTGCTATTAGCACTGCTCTTTCCAATTCAGCATTTGCAGAAACTGACTTACTTGAACAAGATCATAAAGCTAAAAATGTTGTTGCTTCAAAACACCAAACCACTAAAACAGAAGATATCGAACATATTGTGGTGACGGGTGAATACATGCAGCAACCCACTACAGTATCGACCAACCCTAAACAACCAAGATTACCTTTACCTGCTTATGATGGCGCAGGATATTTAAAAACCATTGCTGGGTTCAGTATTGGGCGCAAAGGCGGTGCTGGTGGTGAGCCTTCATTGCGCGGTTTAGGTGGTTCAAGAATTAACATCATTGATGATGGTCAACATACCTATGGCACTTGTGGTGGTCGAATGGACCCACCAACTGCTTATGTATATCCAGAGTCTTATGACAGTATCGAAGTGATCAAAGGTCCGCAAACGGTTAAGTATGGTCCGGTAGGTTCCGCGGGAACCGTATTATTTGAAAAAGACCATGTCGGTTATACAGAACAAACCGCCGAAGGGCGAGTTACTGCCACGGGGGCAAGTTTTGGGCGTGAAGATTATCTTGCGGAATTTCGTGGTGGTAACAAAACAGCTTATCTCGATTTTGAATTGAATAGTTCTAGAAGCGACCACTATGAAGATGGTAGTGGTAATAAAATCCAATCCAAATATGACAGAAAAAATTCAAGTATCGCTCTAGGTTGGACGCCATCAGAAGATACGGTGGCAGAGCTTTCTTATTCTCGCTCTGACGGTAGTGCCGAATATGCGGATAGAGCAAATAAAGGGCGAGTGATCGAAAACAAAAGCACTAACTTGTTAATCCAGCATGATGTGAATGGCAAAGTGTTCGATAGCTTTGAATTCCAAGTTTATGCCAATCGAACCAACCATATTATGGATCAGTTTGATAAAGGAAAGGGCTTAGGGATCAATGTTCGTCGTGCTACCCAAGGCGGTCACGCTTGGTTTGATTTATCACTATCTGAAAGCTTTAGCTTGGTGACGGGTGTCGACTTTATGTTGAGTAAACATGAAGGGCGTGTCGTCAGACCAACGGATGAGAAAAACAGCTTAGATGACTTGCTGCAAAAGCCATTTAACGACAATGCAAAATACAGCTCTTATGGTGTATTTGCCGAATCTAACTATGAATTAGCGGGCGGTAATCTAATCTCAGGAGTTCGTCTTGATCATTGGAAGACTGAGTTGTTTGTGGCTCAAAAAGGGAAGCGCACCGATGATCTCTTCAGTGGTTTCACTCGTTATGAGATCTCAAAAGGCAATCATCAATACTATGCTGGTGTCGGTCACTCCAATCGTATTCCTGATTATTGGGAGATCATGAAAAAGAACCAGAGTGGTGCGGGCAAGGCATTTGATTTAGAGACTGAAAAAACCACTCAATTAGATATTGGTTGGATTTACGATGATGAAATGACAATTTCGACTTCACTGTATTTTGGTAAGGTTGATGATTACATCGCGATTAATGATAAGTATGTTGCTCGTAATGTCGATGCCACGATTTTCGGTGGTGAGCTTGCCATTAAATCACCAATTACCGAACACATTTCAACTCAGGTAATTGTGAGTTATAGCCATGGTCAAAACGATACCGACGATAAGCCGTTAGGTCAGGTATCACCGTTAGAAGGCAAAATTGCACTTGATTACAGTAAAGATGAATGGTCATTTGGCTTATTGTGGCGCCTAGTGGCTGCGCAAAATCGAGTTGCGATTGGTGATGGTAATATTTCAGGACGTGATTTAGCTAAGAGTAAAGGCTTCGGAACTCTAGCGGTATTTGGTGGTTGGAAAGCGAATGATGCGTTTTCAGTAAACTTTGGCATTGAGAACCTGCTTGATAAAACCTATGCCGAGCATATTAGTCGTCCTGCTGCGGGGAATGATATTCCAGGCAGTGAACCACTATTTCAAGTTAATGAACCAGGGTTGAATGGTTGGGTTAAATTGAATTATGCATTTTAAATCGTAAAGTCTTTGAAGATCATAGGGTAAATTAACGCTTGTCAAATAAGCGTTAATTTACCTGTTATCGTCAAATGTTCGACGGTATTAACTTAGTGATTACCAATACGTTAGCAATTAAAGATATATCTTATTGGCACAAATAGAGCATTTTTCTACAAATTGAATCTGATTTAATAATGCCTCCTGATTTTTAACTATTTAATTTAAAAAGAGTTTTAGAATTGGCTGCCCCTAGAACTCAAAATTCTTCTACGATTTTTCAGTAACTCATTAATAAAAATAAGAATATTTGCTCTGGTACGAACAGAGAATATTCTCTTGATACCTCTCTTAAACACCCGATAATCCCCCCATCAATAAGAGTGCATCTTATTTTTATTAACTTTTTATCTTAGATAAATGAGAGAATGATGAAAAAACTATTACTTTCGGCATTAATTGCAAGCGCACCAATTGTTAGCTTTAATTCTTCTGCGGCAACCATTGATGGATTCGGTTTCCCTTATAAGCCTCAGTTTGCCAATAGTAAGCCATGTAAAATATTTACTGATGGTGTTTGGGCTATTAGCGTTTTTGCAGACATCCTTCCAAAACAAGGTGTAAACCCAAGTGAAAGACGCCCTTATGATTATGTTTATAAGTATGACTCAATCATTATGGAAGGGTGTCGTGGTGGTCGCACATTCCAACTTTCAATGGGCTATCCGAATGATGGTAGCGGTCAAATTATATATGGTACATGGCGTACTGACCGTAGACACCACACCTTTATCAATGACTTGCCGAAAAATGAGCAAGATATACTAACGAAAGTGGCGGCTGACATCAGTTCAAAAATCCACTCTATCCCACAGTATTCAGATGTACTTGGGCGTGCTGCTATGCTTCATCAAAAATATTTTGATGAGCGTGGTGGTTTCGGTGAGTTAAGAACGAGAATTGGATTTTCTACTTCATTCAAAAGCGACATAGATGACTCGTGGGCGGCTCAAGCGCGTTTTGGTGATCACCAAACAAGCACTTGGATTGATGAAAAAATTGATGGAGCTAAGCATTTAATGCATGGTTATCTTCAACAAAACCCTAATATGAATGATTTGTTTGGTGACATGGATTATGAAATTGAAGTTCATGGCCAAAAAATTAAGTTAGCTACTGCGAAATTAAAAAGCCGTAGTTTTGCCTTAAAGACACCATCTCAGAATAATATGTGTTTAACTGGAACGGGTGGCAACAACGCCAACGTGATTGTTGCTCAATGTAATGGCTCTGATAACCAGCAGTGGGAATACATCGCCGATACACAGCAGCTTAAAAGAAAGAATAGCGATCAATGTTTGTCATTTAGTACCAGTAACGTACAAAATAATCCGATTCCAAACGGAACCAACATTAATACTTTCGCTTGCTTAAGAAAAGGGCATCCGAGTATTGGCAGGCAGCGTTTTGTTATTGATGGTAAGTTCATTAAGCCAGTGATTTTTAATACTAATCGAGTACTTGATATTCATGGTGGAAATAAAACTAACGTGATTTTATGGCAAAAACACGGTGGTGTTAACCAGCAATGGGTTCGCTAATGTATCTTCCTCATTGGGATTATAGCTAAAGCGAAAAAACAAAAAAACAAACCCTGCATTAAAGTGCAGGGTTTATTATTAATATATACCCTGATGTGTGAATTCAAAGGTATATGACAGTACCATAAAGTGATAGTTGTCTAATAAAGCATCTTATGGTTTGTTGGTCATGTCTAGTTTCGATTTTATTATTAGGCCTTCCTCTTAGATTGATAATCTATATATAGAGAAAATTAAAGATCCACTCCGTTCATCCGTCCATAATCCAAATATTTTAGAGCCTGCAGCCATCGCGATGGAAGTTATTGAAAAGTAGTATGGGTTTCATGAAGATAAGTCCAAATTGAGTTACTTTTCGCAACAATGGAATGAGCTATTGCCCAAATTTCTTGTACGTTAGAAAACTGAATATTTATATAATGTAAAGTAATAGATGCATGCAAATCTATGTCGAGCACTGAATGCCTAACTGCGTGATATCCACTTGATTAAAGCAAAGATGAATGGTCGTTTGGTGTACTGTATCGTTGAGTAACTGCGCTGAATAGCGTCACCATTGATGATGGAAATATCTCAGCTCTAGGTGAGCTAAGAGCATAGGGTTTAGTACTTTATTAGTGTTTGGTGGTTAGAATGTTAATGGTGTCTTTTCGATATAGTTCGGTATTGATAACTTCTTGATAAAACCTATACCGAGCATATGAGTCGTCCTGCTGCGGGTAATGATATTTCAAGAAGTGAATCATTGTTTCAAGTGAACCAAACGGGCTTTAATGGGTGGGTTTAATTGAATTACGTATTCTAAATATTTAGAAGTGTGTCTCGTCCTAAAATACGTTGACGGTTTTAATGTAAATCCAAGAGCATTTGCTCTTGGATTTTTTTATGCACTTGGTTCGGTGTTTTCATCTCTAAACTTAAATGCGGTCTCATATCGTTGTATATCGCTATTGATTCATCGATGAGCAACTTTAATTCATCAATATTTTTACATTGATATACAAGGAACTCCTGCTTCAGTATACCATTCACCCTCTCTGCGAGTGCATTTTGATAGCAGTCATAACCATCAGTCATTGAGGGTATTATATTATTTTGCTTAAGTTTATTCTGATAAATAGCAGAGCAATATTGTAACCCTCTGTCTGAGTGATGAATTGCGTTACGTCTATAACACCTATGGCTAACAGCCATATCTAGCGCTTTAACCACGTCTGTCGCTTTCATTCCATCACTTAATTCATAGCCCATTATTTTTCGACTATAAGCATCAGTGACAAGCGAGAGATAATGCACACCATCATCACTTTCCACATAAGTGATATCACTTACCAAGACTTCTTCAGCTCTTTGTGGCGTGTAATCCTTTAACAAATTCGGATGCTTTTTCATCCAATGCTTACTGTTAGTCGTTTTCCTATAACTACGCTTGGGTTGAATTAGCAGGTGTTCTTCCCTCAGATAGTCGAATAGGCCATCTCGCCCGAGCTTTATGCCTTCCTCCATAAGTTGAGGCTTCAGAAGATAGTACAGTTTCCTACCGCCTAATCGTGGCATAAATCGCCGTAACGCTAGCACCATATTTTTTACTGGAGCTAACATGATAGCCCGTTTTTTATCTCTATATTCCCTTTGATAAATTGATTGCCTCGTCATGCCAAGAAGCTTACAAGCCTTGCTTAAACTTACTTGCTTTTGTACCTGAAGGTTTCTTGCTCCTTGGCTATAAGCTTTTTTCGCAACCCTATACCATGTTCAGCATCAATAATATCGACGACTTCATTAAGTAATAGGTTACGTAACTTTTCATCCTTCAACTCTCGCTCTAAGCGCTTAATCTTTTGAGCTGGTGTTTCTTTGGCTTTAGGTGATTTAGACATGGTTATTTTCGGTGGTTGACACCAATCTAGCTTACCGTGTTTTCTCAACCATGTAAGTACTGTTGAGCGACCTTGGATACCATAGATTTTTTGAGCTTGCTTATAGGTCATATCACCTTTTTCAACAGCTGCAACAACCTGCAATTTAAAGCCTAATGAATAATCACGTTGTGTACGTTTTATATAGGTAGGATCTGGGTTTGTCATAATAAGTCCTAAATGTGTAAACACATTTCAGGACGGGACAGTGAAGTAATAAAAAAGGCTACTTAAAATGAAGCAGCCTTTTTCGTTTTTAGAGTGAAAAATTTACTGAGAGACTCTAACTGAGAATTTAGAACCATCTTTACACTCTGCGGCTCTATCTTCACCATCAACACCTTGAACTAAGTAAACGGTATTGCCTGGTTTGAAGTCAGCGTGTGCATCACTCGCACCTTCTTGAATACGTAATGTCAGTTTGTTGGCATTATTGGCATCAAAATCACCGACTTTGATCGCTGAATCATCCAAGTTACAGCTCATAAAATCTTTACGATTCACTGCAAATAACTCACCTGCTTTTTGAGCTTGGATGACATACTCATCACCTAAAGCAACAGGTTTTGAGTTGACGTCAATGAACGCTTTTTTATCAGATTGCTTAATGTCAGCAGTGTGTTCATTTTCATCGACGAGTTGAAGTGCAAATTTTCCCTTGCCTGTTCGACATAAATCACTAGGAATTAAACGAGTCTGAGCTTTATCAAAATCCCCATACACAAAGTAATACTTATTTTCAGGATGAGACTTGGTGAACTTATCACTTTCTAAGGAATAATCGCCAAGAATACTAATCGTTGGACCTTGTGGTAATAAAGGACCTTGGTTTATTGCGACAGTATTTTCTCGGTTACCCTTGAAGCCGAATTTACTGTAATCGGCAAATTGACAACGTTCATACATTTTTGGCGTAACTTGAAATACAGAGCCATCTCTAGTTTCATCACTGGTTACGAATTGGACATTTGCATTTTTTTGAATGGTAAGAGTGTTCCTGTGGCTAGAGTTAACTAAGTTAACCCCAACAATATTTAGTTTTGTTTCGTGCAGAGATACGTTATCAACTAGGGTATCTGGCCAAGATCTTGGGCTTTCTACACCAGTAATAGATATCGTTGAGGTGGCAAGTTCTGGCTTAAAGGTATATTGAGCAGTTTTCCATTGTTCATCACCTTTATTATCTACGGTAACTGTAATGGCGTTTACATGTGGAATACCAACCATGAGCTTTGTTGGACCATTATTTGCCATAGTGTGCAACGCATAATCAAAACTTAAGGTGTAGTTTTTGTTTGTGTCTAAATTATATAGTCGTTGATATACATTACTTGGGCTACCTACTGCGAGGTGTTGTGAGCCTGTCGCTCCAGCCAAACCAAAGCGATGCAAAATATTACGATGAACATAAACAGGAGGCCGTGCTAGACCTGTATACCATGCGCCAATTTGGTTTCTTCCATGAAATCCGCTATAGGCATTGAAACGGTGTGGATTGTTTAGCTGTACTTTTGGATATTCAAAGTCACCATCTCTAAGTAAGTTTTTCTTACCTAATGCTAAAGGCTCTGCTGAAACCATGCTAGAAGATAATGAAAGAGCAGCAAAAACTAAAGATAATTTAAATTTCTTATTCATGATAGGCACCTAATAATTATCCTTTAATTACCTTTTATTTAATTTAAGGTTTGAAATTAAGCGCACCCTAACTTATTTGATGTAGTTATTAAAGTTAAAAGTTGAAGCTAAAAAATGACGGGTGTCATAATTATTTTTTTAATTTCGCAATCTATTGTTTTAAATGGTTATTGTTGTTTTTTTGTAATTAGAGTAAAGCCACTTGTCGGATCAGTTATATGTTTTTTGTTTGATTTTAATTGGTAGTTTTTATTCTAATTTTAATATTTGTTTTTGTCAGTTAATAATCTTTATTTCTAAATGGATTATTTAAATAAATAAAAGTAATTACTCTGGTACGATCAGAAGATTTAAAATAGACATGGAATATTAAAAGCTTTACCTTTCCCCAAAATAAAGTGCGTTATTTGGAGAAGTTTTAAAAATGAAAAAACTTACAAAAATATTAACAGCTGTAGCTCTACTTTCTTCAACCCAGGCTGTAGTTGCAGGCCAAAACCCATTCCCTACAAGAGATATTGGCAAAATCGTTGACTGTAAAACTCAAGAGTGTCAGCCACTTGAGCAGATTTACGTTAATTTGAAGTATAAATACTATGATTATCAAAAGTTCTCAAGACCTCAGTTATCAATGGAATTTGCCGGTAATAACGCAAGTATAGGTCCGTATAAACTTCAGTTTGATGAGCAATATTGGTTAAGAAAAGATAGAAAGTTTATTTTTGAGCCAGGACCATATCAAAACTTAAATTACTATCCATTTCCTATTACAGGAACTTTTGAACGCGGCAGTTATACTTACGACCGTAATAATAATATACCCGTAGAAAAGTTTTTACAGGCTGATAAAATTCGTCAGCAAATCATTAATTACTTTATGACTAGCCCTTCTTTTTCAAATTATAGAGATTTAGCTATGGTTCGCTCTATTCAGAAAAAGCAAGATGTTTCAGTTCGAGTAGATTTAAGACAAGTGCCAGTTAAAAATAACCCAAGTAAAAACTACTGGGCCGGTTATGTCCAAGTTTGGAATAATACAACTAATCAAGATGTTACTGATGTTGGAGCATGGAGCTTAACGTTTGATCAAGGCATAGTAAATGGCATCTGGCATATGAGAGCTGATATTCCACTAACGGGTGGCTATCACGGAAACACACTTTATGGTCGAGACGACAGTCAAGGCGCACAACGTTTTGCTGAGTTTATTGAAAAGAAAACGGACTTTGGTGAATTCTTGAACTTTATGCACTCTAAATCATAAAGATATGCTTTAGAGTAAAGCAACTTAACTTAGGCAGTCTTTTAGATTGCTGACAAAGTCCTAGACCTAGCGCTAGGACTTTTTTTTATAGCACTATGGTTAACTCATTGGTTATTTTGAATAATACAATACTAGCTATTACTAGATCTGATAAGGTGAAATATCGATGATGCATAAAATCAGCAATGTAACCGTAAATTAAAGCCCCGATATCTAAAAATATGGGGCTTTGCCATTTTAGTGGTTAAGTAATAATTATTGCAGTTAAAGTACAGTGTTTATTTGCTTCACTTCTTTAAGCTTCTTTATCAAAATATAACTTAAGCAACTGAAGAAAATACCAATCACTAAAGCACCAATCCATTGAATCTCAAGAAAATTAAACTTAAACAATAAAGTTAAAGCGCTTAGAGCAACGATATTAAGTGCAATGTATTTTACTTTTCCTAATTTCGATACGGTTAAGCCCAAATTATCGGTATAAAGACGAACTAAAGAGTCTAGAGAGTTAATAACAAAAGTGATACCAACAAAGACCATGGCGATATTGTAAAAACCTGAAGTATCAATCTGATGTAAATGGTAGTAATACAATACGGTAAACCAAATAGCGATTGGCAATGATGGGAAGATTAGCATTGCAGCTAGTACTTGCCATGTTTTTAAACTGCCAACAAAACGAGAGGTAAATTGACCGATCATAATGCTCCACGCAAACCACCAATAAAGATAGAACTCATGGTAATCGTTAAGTGGGAACACAAACTTATCTAAGTTGGTGAAGTAATTTCCAATTAAACCAAAGGTTGATGCAAACTCTCCTAAACCATTTTGTTTGGCGAAGGCTCCAAACCACAATATGGCGATAAGAGCGATAAATAATCCCGTTGAGCCAAGGCTCAAGTAGCGTACGTAGATTAGACGAGTACTCGAATATACGGAAACAGCAATAGCAGCGAACACAATTAAATAGAAAGTTGGAATGATGGTTTCACCGTTGCCCATTTCTGGTAGGTACCAAGGCAAGTTGGTCAGTAATAAGTGGGCGGTAAAGGCACAGGTTCCAATAATTACAATGTTGTTTAACCATTTAATCATAGGAATTTCGAAGAACTTTACTTTGGGTTCGATAACGCAAAAGTAAAAGCAAGTTAAGAAATAGAATGCCCAAATTAAAAAGCCCCAGTAGCCAAATTCAATGGCAAGCGGATTACTGAAAGCATATTCTGGGCTAGCTCCAACATCTGCATAACCACCGAACTCTGTTAATGGAAACATAATCAAGCCAACATCAAGTCCTGAAGTAAACAAGATGGCAATGAAAGTGAAGGTTTTAACAGGAGTTACCCCTACACAACGTAAGTTTCCCCATTTCAATAAAATAAATAAGATACTAGCGAACGTAAAAATTATCCCAGCACTGAGCCAAGTAGTCATAAATAAAGCCTTTTTCTAGTTTTTGTTATCTGCTTGATTAGTTGTGCCAAAACGCTTTCTTGTAATATTTCTGGGACAAATAGAACATCCAAACAGGGTTTAACTCGCCATTCAATCAGAATGGCAAGTACGCTTTCACTGAGGGAGTGATGATCCCTGCAAAAGGATTTTTATCTTGATTTCTGTTTACTCTCCCAAACATCAGAAATAGTAACTTCGGCGTTAGATGCAGGGAGCATTGTGTTACCTAAAATCAAATCCGCCGCTCTTTCTGCCACCATAATAGTGGGTGCGTTTAAATTGCCGTTTGGAATGGTTGGGAAGATGGAAGAGTCAACAACTCGCAGCCCGTCAATGCCACGAATTTTTGTCTCTGGATCCACAACCGCCATGTCATCCGTTCCCATTTTGCATGAGCAGCTTGGATGATAGGCACTTTCAACCGAGCTACGGACAAAAGCATCGATTTCTTCATCAGTCTGAATATGAGTACCAGGCTGAATTTCATCTTCACGATATTCATTAAATGCATTTTGATTGATGATTTCACGTGTCAGACGTACGCATTGTCTGAAACCTTCAATATCATCTTGGTGTTGCATGTAGTTGAATGTGATCTCTGGATGAACCTTAGGATCGGCACTGACTACATGCACATGTCCACGACTTTTGGGTTTGTTATGCCCAATGTGAACTTGAAAGCCGTGACCATCAAACGCACTGCGTCCATCGTAGCGCATTGCCGCAGGTAAGAAGTGATATTGTAGATCTGGCCACTCAACTCCTGCTTTAGAGCGAATAAAGCCACAAGATTCAAAGTGGTTGGTTGAACCTAAGCCTTTCTTGGTAAAGAACCAACGTGCACCAATTTTGAATTTACTCCACAGATCTAACTCACCATTAAGCGTGATAGGTTGTTTACACTTAAATTGGAAATAGAACTCTAAGTGATCTTGTAGGTTTTCACCTACGCCATTGAGTTCGTGTTTGACTTCAATGCCCGCCTTTTCAAGCACAGCTTTATTACCAATACCAGATAGCTGCAAAATATGCGGTGAACCAATAGAGCCAGCTGAAAGGATCACTTCCTTATTACAGTGAGCTTCAATGGTTTTGTTATGTCGTTGATAGCGAACACCAATCGCTTTTTTACCTTCAAGTAGGACTTTTTCCACTTGGGCGTGAGTCACAACCGTTAAGTTTTGGCGAGGTAGGGCGGGCTTTAAATAAGCATTAGCCGTTGACCAGCGTACACCATCTTTAATGGTCATATGCATGGCGCCAAAGCCTTCTTGCAACTTACCGTTGTAATCTGGGGTTTCGAAATATCCCGCTTCAACACCAGCATTGATAAAGGCTTTGTATAACGGATTCTTCATTTCATTGCCGTTATTGACGGCTAGAGGTCCTGAATCACCTCGGTATTGATCACCCCCAAACGCCCAAGTTTCGGCTTTTTGGAAATAGGGCAGGCAATGGCTGTAATTCCAATTTGTGGCGCCGTGTTGTTGCCACTCATCAAAATCACGAGCATGACCACGTACGTAAACCATGCCATTAATGGATGAACTGCCGCCTAACACCTTACCGCGCGGGCAATGCATTTTTCGGTTATTGAGATAAGGCTCTTCGATGGTTTCGTATTGCCACGCATACTTTTCTGTATTCATGGGAATAGAAAGCGCCGTTGGCATCTGAATGAAAATGCTTTTATCACTGCCGCCCGTTTCAATGAGCAATACTTGGTTGTTACTGTCTTCAGAAAGGCGATTTGCTAACACGCAACCAGCAGAGCCTGCACCAACAATGATGTAATCGTAGTTTATGCTCATCTTAAAAAGGGCTCTCAAGTTTATTCATGCCCATATACACCGCTTTGACTTGGGTATAGTGTTTGAGAGTTTCTACGCCATTTTCACGGCCGATACCTGAAAGCTTGTAGCCACCCACAGGCATTTCAGCAGGGGAGGCACCATAAGCGTTGATCCAACAAATACCTGCTTGCATTTGGTGAATAACACGGTGAGCACGAGTAATGTCTTGAGTAAATACGCCAGCCGCTAAGCCAAGCTTGGTATCATTCGCACGGCCAATGACTTCTTCTTCGTCATCAAAGACTAAGAGTGCCATTACTGGACCAAAGATCTCTTCTTTAACGATGCGCATATCATCATTACAGTCGGAGAAGATGGTTGGGGCGACAAAACAGCCGTTTTCAGCACCTTGAGGCTTTAACGCTTCACCGCCACAAAGCAGCTTCGCGCCTTCATCACGGCCGATTTGAATATAATCCAACACTTTTTGCTGATGGTCTTTTGAAATCAAAGTGCCAAAGTTGACGTCTGGATTCATTGGATCGCCAGCAATAATGTTGTTTTGAGTACGTTCTAGCAGTTGCTCAACAAATTGCTCGTAGATATCACGCTGAACAAACACACGCGTTCCGTTGGTGCAAATCTCACCTTGGGTGTAGAAGTTACCTAGCATGGCAGCAGATACTGCATTGTCGATATCGGCGTCGTTGAATACGATAAGTGGTGACTTACCACCGAGTTCCATAGTGACATCTTTAAGCGTGCTTGCGGCCGCTTGCATCACTTTTTGTCCAGTAGAAACTTCACCAGTGAAAGAAACTTTAGCGATATCAGGAGAGTGAGTTAACCATTGTCCAACTTTTGCATCACCATGTACTACGTTAAACACACCAGCCGGTACGCCAGCTTCAATAAAGATTTCAGCCAGTTTTACCGCGCCCATTGGGGTTTCTTCAGATGGTTTAAAAATCATGGCGTTACCACATGCCAAAGCAGGAGCTGATTTCCAGCATGCAATTTGCAATGGGTAGTTCCAAGCACCAATACCCGCACAAATACCTAAAGGCTCACGGCGGGTATAATAAAAATCACCACCTAAATCCTGCTGATTCCCTTCAATAGACGGTGCAAGCCCTGCAAAGAATTCGATTGAATCTGCACCAGTCACAACGTCAACAACAGATGCTTCCTGCCAAGGCTTTCCTGTATCTTTAACTTCAATTTCAGCTAACTCGTCATTGCGTTCACGAAGTAAGGTGACAGCTTTATGCAGAATGCGAGCTCGCTCCATTCCTGTCATGGCTGACCAAGTGGCAAAACCTGCTTTAGCACTTTCGACAGCCGCTTGCTGGATATGCTCATCTGCTACTTCGACTTGATATATCACTTCCCCAGTTGCAGGGTTTGTTACGTCGAAAGTTTCACCTGTTTGGTTATCAAGGAGTTGGCCGTTGATAAAGTTTTTTAAAAGCATCATGGTAATTCTATTTTTCTTACTGATTAAAGCATCAAAAATGCTTTAAGGATCTATATTGATAGCGATATAATTTTTCCAGTTAAGTTCAAGAACATGAATCATGGAAAAACACGAAGAACTGTTTACATCGCTACGTAAAGTTATTAGAGCGATTGATTTACACTCTAAAGCCCTTAGTAAAACCGTTGGCCTCACAGGGCCACAATTGGTCATTTTGCAACAAATCGCACGAGTTAAAGGCATTTTAGCCAGTCAAGTTGCGCAAGATGTTAATTTAAGCCCTGCAACTGTGACGAGTATTATCGACCGCCTAGAAAACAGAGGCTTAGTGTTTCGGGTTCGAAGTAATGAAGATAAACGTCGTGTTGGCCTTTTCATCACTGAAGAAGGTCAGCAAGTGCTGATTACTGCACCTCAACCTTTACAAGATCATTTCATCGAAAAATTTTCGGCGCTTGCCGAGTGGGAACAATCATTATTGCTGTCTTCTATGCAACGTATCGCAGGTATGATGGATGCACAGAATTTAGATGCCGCTCCAATACTTGAAGTTGGCGCAATTGATCCCGTTTCAAGCAAAAAATAGGCAATCAACTGATTGCCTATTCAATTTATTCTCAGCTAAGACTAAAAATAGAAATCGATCGTTAGGTACAGTGCAGAGAAGTCACCATGCTTCACTTTACCGTCACGGTCGATGTCACCGTCTTGCTTTAAGTATTCAAGGTATACCCAGCCTGGACCATAGTTGTAGGTCACACCTGGCGCGATAGCATAAACAGAATCAGAGTTATTGCCTTTGGTTTCTGGCTTCGCAGTCATTAGGTCAACGTAGAAGTTCCATTTATCCATTTTATAGCCAAATTCAGCCGCGATGCGCTGGTTTTCAACTTTGGGCTCAACTTTAGATTTGGCAACGTAGGCGTTTGGTAAGTCACGAGACGTCTTCATGAACTCTGCATTGGCATAAAAGTTATTGATTTCAGTTTTGTAATAAATAACCCAAGCAGAATGTGAACCATCAACATCTTTACTCGGCGAGCTTAAGTCTTGCAATTTACCGCTTTGTGCAGAAAAACCTATGGTGTGACCTTTTGCGACTTCATAATTTAAATCAGCCACGGTTGTTTTCACTTTGCGATACGTTTTGCTGCTGCCCCAGTGACCGTTATCGTCCACAGTATCGGTAGAGTCATCACCAAAATCATCAGCAAGGAAGTAAGCCACAGAATAATTAAGCTTGTCGATATCCGATGTTAGCTTTGCGCCAACGTCCATTTGATCGCCATAACCACCTTGCAGCATATCGCCCGGCCAGAAGTTAACGGTTTTCCAACCAAAAGGAACTTGGCTTTTGCCCACAATGAGTTTGTATTTTTCTGCTAAATCAAATCCAACCCAAGCTTGGTGCATAGCCATAGCATCACCCGTTGAGTTGTTGGCTTTGTCAGTAAAGCTGCCAGGGCCTACACGAAACTCAGCGGCATAAGACCAGTTGCCTTTACCCTTTTCAGCTTCGCCATTGGCATAGAGCACAAATGCTTCATCACCGATTCGACCATTGGTTTTCTTGTTCGTCTTATCATCGGGCAGGTAGGTGTAGTTCAACCAAACTCCGCCAGATAAATTGTTAGATGCATGAGCGATGGGAGCGAGTAGCGTGAGTCCTAGAAGTAAACTGCTATGTTTTTTAAGCATTATTATTTTGTGTTGAAATTGTTTGAGAGCAAAGCATTCTAATGATGTTTGTGATCAATGTCTAATCAGAAGACAACTAGCAGTGTGACCCATGCTTGACTCTAATGTTGTAACTGATTGTTAATTAACATTTAGTTGTATTTTGTAAAAATCTGGGATTGGGGCGTGATTGATACTTGTGTAAAATGCTCAGCATTCATCAGTAATTAAAAATATTATGAGTACGAATTTTTTGTGTTCATACGAATAAATATTCGTACTCATAATATTTAAATATAAGAGAGGCAAGATGACCAAAGGAATTGATAAATACAGCATTGATAGTACTGACTATCAAGTTGGGCAAGATAATGTCCAGAAATGGGGGTTTGATGTTCATAACGCTGTTTTTTGTATCAGTGCAGGCATATTGATTTTATTTTTAGCAGCAACAGCTTTGATTGATGCAGGAACCATGAAATCGGCTTTGGACGGCCTTAAAACAGACATCATTAATAACTTTGATTGGTTATTTATGTGGTCGGGTAACTTTTTTGTCGTCTTTTGTTTGGGGATGCTTATTTCTCCATTCGGGAAAATCCGAATTGGGGGGACGAATGCCAAGACGGAATATTCTTACGTGTCTTGGTTAGCTATGTTATTTGCCGCAGGCATGGGCATAGGTTTAATGTTTTGGGGTGTCGCTGAGCCAGTGGCTTACTTTACGGGATGGTTTGAAACCCCTTTAAATGTCGAGCCTAATACACCCGAAGCTGCGAAGTTGGCATTAGGCGCAACCATGTTTCACTGGGGACTTCACCCTTGGGCGATATATTGTGTTGTGGCATTATCGTTAGCTTTTTTTGCCTATAACAAAGGCTTACCGCTTTCAATGCGTTCAATTTTTTATCCCATTTTAGGTGACAAAACATGGGGTTGGCCTGGGCATATCGTTGATATTCTTGCTGTTCTGGCAACAATATTCGGTCTGGCGACGTCATTAGGTCTGGGGGCGCAGCAAGCGGCAAGCGGTATACATCATGTTTTTGGTATTGAATCAGGTTTCGGCTTACAAGTTGCTGTGATTTGTTTTGTTACGGCAATCGCTGCGATTTCAGTATTAAGAGGCATTGATTCTGGTGTTAAGCTACTCAGTAATATCAATATGATCATCGCTTTTGGATTATTGATATTGGTCGCGATCATTGGCTATCACGTTTCATTTAGTTCAATAGGGACAACGTTAGCCGCTTACATTGAAAATATCATCCCGCTAA
Organism: Parashewanella tropica; assembly: GCF_004358445.1. Classification (NCBI taxonomy): domain Bacteria; kingdom Pseudomonadati; phylum Pseudomonadota; class Gammaproteobacteria; order Alteromonadales; family Shewanellaceae; genus Parashewanella; species Parashewanella tropica. The sequence continues at coordinate 3,327,088 of NZ_CP037951.1, read as the reverse complement.
GCAACCCTGTTGGGCGTGAAGATTCAGCTTGGATGCATGGTTGGACTGTGTTTTATTGGGCATGGTGGATTTCTTGGTCTCCATTTGTCGGTATGTTTATTGCCCGTGTTTCAAAAGGACGTACTGTTCGTGAATTCATTACTGCCGTACTGTTCGTACCCACAGCTGTGACTGTCATTTGGATGTCTGTATTTGGTGGCATGGCGATTGATCAAATCGTTAATCACATTGGAGAACTTGGGACGAATGGATTAACGGATGTGCCTTTAGCTATGTTCCAGATGTTTGATCAATTACCTTGGGGACAATTACTTTCTGTTGTGGCTGTAGTGCTTGTTTTAGTTTTCTTTATTACTTCTTCTGATTCAGGTTCATTGGTAATTGATAGCATTACTGCTGGTGGAAAGCTTGAATCTCCAGCTCCACAACGTGTGTTTTGGGCTGTATTGGAAGGCTTAGTTGCAATAGCATTGCTTTGGGTTGGTGGTAAACAGGCCATTGAAGCACTTCAGGCTGGAACCATTTCCACGGCATTACCCTTTACTCTTATTTTATTGGTTATGTGCGTAAGTTTGTTAAAGGGAATGAAGACAGAAAAGCTTTAAGCATTCTTTAAAGCCAAAAATCTTTAATGGGTTGCTTTGAGTCAAAATGATGCGAAATTTGGGCTTGAAGCAACTCTGCTGTGGCAATGGCATCTGTTAATGCATGATGTGGAGTATAAGCGGGTAAATCATAGCGTGCTCTGCATTTTCCTAGTCTCAATGATGGCGTTGGCTGTTTGTGTAACCAACGATTAAATCGTTTCATCCAATGATTTTGGTGCTGGTTTTCAATTAAAAACGTATCTACTATTGGAAATTCGATGTCTTCATTTAGCCTAATTTGCATTGCTCTTTTAAAGAACAGTCTCTCGATTTGATGAAAATGAGCGACGACGACTTTTCCCTTTAAGTGTTTTAGTACCTCAGGATATACCTCGATAAAGTCAGGTGCGCCAATGATATCGTCATGAGTAATCCCATGAATCACCACAGATTGATTCGCTAGAGGGATCCTTGGTTTCAGCTTCCACTGTTTTGCTGAATTTAACAATATACGTCGAAGGGTGAAAGGCACTAAACCGATTGAAACAATTCCGTCGCTTTCAGGGTTTAGCCCTGTGGTTTCAAAATCCATAGCAACAAACTCTATGTTAGCTAGAGATTCAAGGCTGTCAGGCAACTGAGCATCATAGAAATCTTTTAAAATAGGGTTGGATACTTGAGCGTGTCGTGTATGGAAATCATTGTGCCAATCGCGAGGTTTTGAAAAAACGCTCATGATTAGTTGACCGCTTGGTATCGGAATTTTATGAAATTTTGAGCATTACTGAGCACCTGAAAGGCATCCTTTAACGTTCGGCGTTCAAAGTCAGATAAGTTTTCAGGCTCAATGTTGTTATCTGGAATGATTCGATTTTCAATGTCTATAGCTTGGTGTCGAATCCGTACCATTGAAATAAACTCAAGCGCATTTTTTAGATCTTGTCCACGCCCCGAAGGCAATATGTTGGCTTCAATAATGTCGTCTAAGCGTTCGAGCGAGTTTTGAGCTCGGGAGCCGACGGCTAATGCATGTACTCTAATAAGGTCAACCAGTGGTGCAGTTCCACGACGCTTTAAATTGATTGAGTTATTATGGCGACCGTCTTTTTCCATCACGAAGCCTTTAAAAAAGCCCAATGGTGGAGTACGGTTTAATGAGTTTCGGGCTAAACAAGCTAAAAACTTTGGACTTTTTCTGGATTTTCGAACAATAAAAGCGTTCAATTGCTCAGCCCACTTTAGTCGTCCATAAACTCCATCCAGATCGAAAAAAATTGAAGCATTAAGTAGCGCTTTAGGATTTGGATTATCTATCCAATCTTCAAAGCATTGCTCCCATTCATTTTGAGTCATGCGCCACATAGAGCTTGTCGCCATGATACCTCCAGTGCAGTAACTGTATCCGCACTTAGCAAGTCCATCGCAGACAAATTGAGCTAGCTTTTCAAAATAGCTTTCGTGAATACTGGCGTTGTAACTATTATCTAAAATGATAGCGTTATCTTGGTCTGTAACAATCAATTGCTCATCGCGTCCCATTGAACCTAATGCCAGAAAACAGTATGGAATAGGGGGGGAACCCAGAGTTTCTTCGGCAAGTTCAATGAGCCTTTGTTTAAACGAACGCCCGATCACGGACATGGCACTGCCTATCATGTGTGAATTGGCATCTTCGTTAACTAAGCGATAAAAACAGTCTTTTACTTGCTCTGATAATGTAGCCAGATCATCAATAGTGGTTTGCTGAAAGATGCTGTTGACTAGTAATAATGAATTTTGTGATTCATTATGAACAATGTCACTGACACTCAATACCCCAATGGGATATTCACCTTTTAATATTGGCAGGTGGCTGATGTTATTTCTGAGCATGATCAGCATGGCTTCATGGACGTAAGCGTTATGATCGATGTGAATTAATTCATCACACATAATTGTGGTAATGGGTAATGACGGAGATAGTCCTTTGGCTAGTACTTTTGTACATAGATCTCGCTCTGTAACCATTCCTAGTAGTGGATACCCAGATTCTTCTGAATGAGTAACTAATAAATACGATGACAGCTCATCTGACATTTGAATCGCGGCTTGTTCGATAGAGCGGTTTTTATCGATAAAATTGGGCGCATTAGTGATCAAAGTTGTTACTTTGGAAGAGGTCAGAATGTTTTGTTCTTTGGTTTCTTTGACGGCTTGTTTCAGGCGAACGTCTTTTTCGGTTTCAACAAATGACGCGAACTTTTCGTCGTTATCGTAGAGGTTCTGAAATACAGATTCAGGTATGCAGTAAACCAAAGTATCTTCGATGGCTTTGGCTGGGAATTTTACTTTATTGTTAGAAAGTAACCCCATTTGCCCAAACATATCGCCTTCATCAATACGGTTATACAAAGCTCCGTTTCGTCGTGACACTTCGACAACGCCACTGCGGATCACATAGAGATCGTGTATATTTTCATCCAGTTGAATGATGTCTGAACCAGAGCGAAAATACGCAATTTCTACTTGATGGCTAATTTGGTTAAGAGTGGTTTCTTCGAGCTCATCGAAAGGTGGGGATAGCTCTAAAAACTTTTTTATTTCGACAAGTTCGGCTTCCATTATTCTTCCAGCATAAAAACATAGTTTAGAGGGGACGCCCTTGTGGTACGTCTCCTAAGCTCTCCAGCCCCCTTGTTTTCTGTAGGGGGGCTGGCTGCGGTGTGTTGCCCATGTTCTATCAAAGCTTTTCGGGTTGTTAGATAAACAATCTGTTAACACGAGATGAGCTGGTCGGCCTATCCCTGTTCTTAATCTTACTAGAAAGCTCGGTGTAAGTTCACAACATTTTCTCTCATTTAATCGTAATTCCATTTCGCCACTTCTTTTCAGTTTGATAGACAATTGCCCTGAAATCACTTGTAACTGTGATTGGCTTAATACTAAGGCTTGTTCAGAAGCGGTTTTTTTCCACGGTAAGGCTCGCTTGTTTTTTGTACCACTGATCAATCCTGCTCTTTGCGCTGTAGCATGGGTTGCTCTTTGAATGTCAGCCTTCATTTCTTCAGGGCTTAACCATAGTCGCCCTAACATTTCCTCTTGTAATACTGGAAGCAGGTTTAAAAATTTATGTTGTTGTTCCTGAAGTATGAGCATGGGAGGGTAAACCTTTTCATGTAAGGTGTTCATATAAATATGAAATAATGAAATTTCTTGTTCACCGTATGGTAGCTCACTCATGCTGTTCAAATTTCTATACTCTCTGGCGTTCGTCTGTAAGTTTGGTAGGTAATTATTTAGTGCTCTGGGGTACTCTGTTGGAGACGTTCTTAATAAATCAAAGATGATTTCGTAATTAATTTCAAGCATGCTCTTTTGTTTTTCAGTTAATGAATCGATTGGATAGTGATCCCGGATCCATTTAATGGTACTGAATGCATTTTTTGGCGCTGCTATTTGTACGATTCCCTCTTGTTGTTCTTTTGCTAAAGCCGTAACAACTACTCCATAGAATCCGTTTTCTTCAGTAGATTGCTGCGCAGGTGTAATTTTTAATCTTTGAAGCTGATTGAAAATAGGAAGAATGTAATTGTTTTTATCTTGATCAGAGAGTTGGCCTTGATTATCTAAAGTAAGCAGTTGTAGAACTGAGGTTTCTATGATTTTTAACGCTTTATCACTCTGGTTGACCTCATGAACTGTCGAGAATTTTTTTAGTTGCTCTAGACATCTAGAAAGAGAAGCAATTATTTCTGTAGGTAAATAAGATAGCCCAGTGGGATGGGATGATTTAGGAAACGCTTTTTCAGTGAGTGGTTGTAACTGAAAAAACCACTTTACTATGCAAGAGTCTGGCTGAGTTAAGCTTCTTATTCGTTCATTAAAGGGTATGTGGCTTAACAGGGTGAACATGGATTCTTTTAACTCACCTGTAGCACTGACAAAACTTAATTGAACTTGTGCTAAAGCCTCTGCTAATGTCTTAAACTCTTCTAGGTCTTCTGTTTCTCCTTTTATGGCATACCGCCGTAGTTTTCCAACGTTTTCAATCCACTGTCGGTGATAAGTTTCCAGCTGGTAAAGTTGCTCTTTTGTGATGAGGTATTGTTCGGTATCAGCGGCGTGAGTCATTCGAAACACTGTCCTTCCTTGGGAACTTCTATAGGCAGCTGGGTCTGGATTTTGAGATGCTATTTGCTGTGACACGCTGAAAATAAAATGAAGATACTGTTCAGTATCAAATAAAAAATCATCGCATTGACATGATTGAAGACTGAACCCTTCATATGTTGGCACTAAACGAAGTCGTGTTAAGTAGCCTACTTGTGTAATAGCTAATACTGAGCTTTCAGGTAAGGAGCCTAAGCAATCAGAGAAGGCGGTTTGGGCTATAGCATCGATAAACTGTTTGATCCGCCTGTGATATGTAAACTTAACGATTTTTTCACTGTCCTGAAACAGGTATAAGTGACTTTGATCACTGGTTACCAAGATTGGAGGTGTATTGCCTATGCATGGAAACTGACTTAGCAGTGACTCTAAGGAGCCGATTGTGCAAGTCAGATCAGGTTGTTGAAGCACAAATTGCTGACCATCGATTCGGTACGGGTCAAAAAATATCACTCTTCGATTTAACTTATTGGCCAATATTAGCACATTAGTGACATTAGCTGATGTTGATGTTGGCCAGGGAGTGGTTTGTGTTTTTTTTGCATCTTGTATTAGCACGCTCTTGGGGACTTGAACTGTATTGAGAAAACAACGATTTTTATGCCCTGTCGAGAGAAGTGAGTTGGCCATTAGCTGCTGTTCTGCATCGTATTCTCCACAAATATCGGAAATTGGCGTGCCTTCATAAATAGCGTCTGTATCTGTTGAAGTGGTCAATTTAGTGAATGTAGGATCCAAAATATTCCTCGAACCTTGGAAGATCTCACCCGGGTGGATAGGAGCGGCAGTAAATGTTATCCCTTTAGATTCTGCTTGTTGGGTTAGTAATGAGATTCGAGTGGATTGTCCTGAGCTAACTTGTGTTTCTAATTGAGCTAGCGGTGTTATTGCATACCGGACTAATCCCTTGCGGTATTCATCAGATAAGGTTGATTTAATAGGCGGTATGACAACGGTTTCATTTCTGTCACTTGAGGTAGGACTAGCATATGCGTAGCTATTTGTACGCGGAGGAGGATATTGAGGAATACCACCAGATGCCATTGAATATAATGCCTAGAATAGAGGACATAATATACAATCTACATTATTTGTTCTGAATAGAAGCTGAAAATGGTGATGGCTTGCCATCACCATGTATCATTTTTAGAAAACCAGATGAGATAAGCCAACAATCACTGGTAAACAGACTAATGTACGGAAAATAAAGATTAAGAATAGGTCAATGAAGTTTACTGGGATCTTACTGCCAATCAACAATGCACCAACTTCACTCATATAAATCAATTGTGTCACAGACAAACAAGCAATGATAAAGCGAGTCATATCCGATTGAATGCTTGATGCCAGAATCGCTGGTAAAAACATATCAGCAAAGCCAATCATAATGGTCTTGGACGCAGCTGCCGCTTCTGGTACATGCATCAGTTCAAGTAGCGGAATAAATGGCATACCAAGGTAATCAAACAATGGTGTGTATGTGGCTAATATTAAACCAATAGTACCGATTGCCATCACAACAGGGATGATACCTAAAATCATATCAACGACGTTTTTGATACCTTCTTGGAAGAAGGCTTTAACGCTTGGTGCTTTACTGGCTTTATCTAACGCTAATTCATATCCCCAAGATAAAGCGCTGCGCCCTGCTGGGATCACCTCTTTATCGTGTTCTCTGGCTTCACCGGTAATAAACAAGTCGGCTTTACGAGACAGTGGTGGTAATTTCGGTACGATGATCGCAGCCACAATGCCTGCCGCACATACAATTAAGTAAAAAGGTACAAACAAGTGAGCTAAGTTAACTTGGGTGATCACCACCAAACTGAAGGTAATTGAAACCGCGGAGAAGTTCGTTGCAATTACTGCCGCTTCACGCTTAGTGAAGGTATGGTTTTCATATTGCTTCGCGGTCATCAAAATTCCGACTGAGCCATCGCCCAACCAAGAAGTAATACAACCAATAGCGCTACGACCCGGTAGTTTAAATACTGGGCGCATGATCTTTGCCAGTAAAGCCCCCGCAATTTCTAGCAAACCAAAATTGAGTAATAGTGGTAATAACAGGCCTGCAATAATGAATACTGAGAACAACACAGGCAGTAAGTCATGAAAGACTAACCCCCCAGTATCACCCGAGCGGATCATTTCAGGACCTATTTCTAAGTAAGTCAAAACAATGAATAAGCCACCCACACATCGAGTTATTGACCAAAACCAATTAGGGTTCAGTAACTCATTGAGAAAGTGATTATTTAAAATTGCTTTGGGTTTAATGGCTTTTACTGTCAGAGTTAACACACTCATGGCAACCACACATATCACCAATAAAGGGTGAATAATATGGGTAAATTCACTTTGTAGAAATTTAGCAACGACCGCAATCGGAATAGTGATATTGCCATCGTATTGTACGGGAGTCATAAAAAACAATAACCCAAGCAGTGAAGGAATGGCAAAAGTAAGTATGGTTTTTATGTTGTGTTTTTGTTTTTGTTTTGACACTGGTTTTACACCTCAGTTCAAATAGGCTGTAACTGTTTTGTTTAAAGCTCTGAGTAGTTATGCAGCGGATTTTCCCTTTGGCAAAAAAATCAGGCTTTAAATTATGGCGCAAGCTTACCGAGTTATCATTACCCTGTAAATTATTAATATTGCAAATGGATTAAAAGTGCTACTTATGCTTTATTTTTGAATAAAAAATCCTTTTTGGTGTGTTAAATATGCGTAAAATAGGTTACCCAAAGGTATGTCTTAGGTTTTTGGCTTTATCAACTTGGTGCTTAACGTGTACTGATGCTTGCTCAATCACTTCGATGGCTTGAAAGTTATCTCGACTAAGAACCCTAATTTTTTGCATATTTTCAGAAAGCTCTGTTATCACTTGGTTTTGCTGAAGTGCGGCAACCGCATTATCTTTTGCAAATTCATTTATGGTATTCATGCCATGATAGATTTTGTCGATTTGTTGGGCTGATTCAGAGATCAAATTGACGCAATTGTTTGCCTCTTGTTCGCTTTGTTTCAGTTGAGTGACCCAATTATTCAACATGCCAAAGGTTCGTTCGATGCTTTCAGAAATGGTGCTAGTAGATTGTCTTGTTCGATTGGAAAGTGCTCGAACTTCATCAGCAACGACAGCAAAGCCGCGACCTTGGTCGCCCGCACGTGCGGCTTCAATCGCAGCGTTTAATGCTAGTAAGTTAGTTTGTTCAGCAATGGCATCAATTTCAGACATAGCACTGGCGACTTGCTCGGCTTCATTATTGAGAAGTACCGCATTGTTAGCTGCATCAGAAACTTCTTTTGATAGACGTTTAATATTCATTTTATTGTCATTGATGGATTGCTGGGAGCCCTGACACCAAGTGTTTGCTTGCTCTAACTGCTCAGAAGTTGAGTTGGCATTTTGGGCAACATCAGCAATAGTCGATTGCATTTGTTCAATCGCAGTGGCAATCGAAGACACTTTATGTTGTTCGTCTTCTAAACTGACGTGAACTTTTTGGGTTGAATAAACAAGATCATCGGCAATACTCTGTAACTGTTCGGCTTGATCGTGTGTTCGTCCTAACACGCCTTTAAGTTTGCTGTTCAGCATTGAGATTTGAAATGCCAGAGTAGACGAGGTGGTTTGTCCGCAATAAACCAAACGGCTTACGGGATCGAGTTCTTGTTGCATTTTCAATACGGTAGCTGGGACTCGAAAAGCTTCATCATAGAAAATGGCTAAATTAAACGCCATTAATGCTATACCAGTCGGTATTACCATCCAATCAATGAAATATCCCGCTAACAAAAGCCCAACAGTTGCAGATATCCCAGAAAATATTCTTTTTTGGGTTAAGGATATTCCTGTATTAAGGGCTTTCCCTTGATTTAATTGTTGAAAAATTTGACTGGCTTTGTTGATATGCTTTTGCTGAGGTTTAGTGCGAACGGACTGATACCCTTTAACTTTACCTTGCTCAAAAATTGGAGTCACAAAGGTGTCAACCCAGTAGTATTCCCCTTGTTTTGTCTGATTTTTTACAATTCCCCGCCAAGGCCTGCCTGCTTGAATCGCTTCCCACATACCTTTAAACGCGGCTTTAGGCATATCTGGATGACGAATAATATTATGGGGCTGCCCAATCAATTCTTCTTCTGAATACCCTGAGACCTCAATAAACGCTTGGTTAACATAAATGATGTTACCTTGTTCGTCTGTCGTGGAGATCAGTTCTAAGTCTTTAGAAAAGGTGGTCTCTGTATTTGTGCGGTTTAAGTGATCTGAAGATTGCGAATTCATTGTAGGGCTTAATGTTGTCTTTTTTACAAATAGGCCCGTATGCTATCAATCGTTTAGCGATGAACTTTGATTGAGATCAATAGTTTATGTGGATACTGTGTTGAGAACAATGTTGTCGCTATGACGAACAGCAAGTACCTGACCATAAGTTTCAAAGAACTTATCGACAGGCACTTAGATCATAGCGACGGTTAGATGATACCTATTATTAACTGTGATATTGCAAGCAAGCGTCCACCTCGTTACTTGAGCCCAAAATTACCGCGACACGCTGGTGGATTTCAGTTGGTTGGATATCCAAAATATCTTCATAACCTGTTGAAGCTTTGCCTTGTGCTTGTTCAACTAACAATGCCATAGGATTGGCTTCGTACATTAAGCGCAGCTTAAATGGTTTTACTGGGTTCTTAGTATCGGTTGGATAAGTAAATAAACCGCCACGAGAAAGCACACGATGTACATCACCTACCATGGCTGCAATCCAACGCATATTAAAGTTTTTACCACGAACGCCAGTATCGCCTTTTAGAAGATCGTCAATATAGTTTTGCATTGCTGGTTGCCAGAAGCGCTGATTAGACATATTGATGGCAAATTCTTTTGTGTCCGCAGGAATGGTGACATTCGATTCCGTCAACATAAATTCATTGCTATCAGGGCAAAGGGTAAACATAAATACGCCATTACCAGTGGTGAGCGTTAACATGGTTGATGGACCATAAAGCACATAACCAGCCGCTACTTGATTACGACCTGCTTGTAAAAAATGCTGCTGAGTCAATTCACCATCTTTAGCGGGTAAAACTGAAAAAATCGTACCTACTAACGAGTTAATATCGATATTTGAAGAACCATCAAGGGGATCAAAACTTACTAAAAACTCACCGTTAGTATTGGCTGCGACGACATCATCTTCTTCTTCTGAGGCAATGCCTTTTACCGTTGAATCTTCGGCTAATGCGTCCTTAAGCATGTCATTGGTAATAACGTCTAGCTTCTTTTGGGTTTCCCCTTGCACATTTTCTTGTTCGGTTGCTCCAAGTACGCCTGCCAAAGCACCATGTTGAACAGCATGGCTGATCTCTTTAGAAGTTATAGTAAGGGTATGAAGTAACTGGCTTAATGAGGGAGAAACTGACGTTTCTGCTAAAAACTGAGTAAAGGTTTGCATTGACGATCCTTAAAGCAAAAGAGGGGCTTTTGCTTGCGGATCATACATTAGCTTTAATGTAATTTCATTTTGAAAATGTTATTGATCAGGAATACTTTGTTTTATATGCAGAGGCAACAAAGAAATCTATTTCTACGCTGCCGATTTGGTGCGTCTTGTATATTGTGCAGTCTATTATTAGGGAGAAGTGGGGTTACTTCGTCGGCTCGCCCATTTATTTCTGTGACAATCGGGATCCCTTGGTCTTGGCTAGCTTTCAAATATTGACGTATACCCATCTTCTCAGGATCGAGGCCATTATGTGAATCGTCTTCTTGTTTATCAACTCTGTACTTTTTATTGTATTTTTCAAGACGTTCAGCTTTTTGGGCGACACAATCTTGTGGGTGTTGTTCTAGCATGCCGAGTAAAACCACACCATCGCAGGCCATACAAGAAACATTAATGTCATTCACTGTGGTTTGCGTATTTTTTTCTTCTATGAGCCTTTTTGCATCGGCGATAGGGACTTCTCTACGACAATTTGGACATGCACGTTTATCATCCCAATAAACACCTTCGGGTCTTGTGTCGATGTGTTTATCTATGCAAGGTTTACAAAAAAAATGCTTATCATTTTCACAGAAATTCAGTATAGCTGGGCGTGTAAGACAAATCCCACAACGACTAACACCATCCTGATGTGAAAACTTCCAACGTCTACCGTATCTTTCGAAAATATACCCTGTATCATCTTCTTGATCTTTTTGATTGGGATCCAGTTTAGGTAAAAAGATGGTATTTAAGACGATAGATGCTTCAGGAGTATGTGCAGTAGCCATGGTGTTATCCATCAATAAATAATACTCAATGTACCTTTTTATATAGAGATTTCGTACAGTTATGAAAAAAGCTTAATTCCTAGTTTACCCACTTTTACAGATTTCTCTTTTAAACCTGTTCTGGCAGAATAACGACAAATTCTAACTAAGGTTATAACGATGAAACCTACATGGCTTAAGACTGCACTTACGGGTGTAGCGTTATGTTTAAGTGCGCAATTGGTCTCTCCACAGCTTCATGCGTCTGAATCAATGCTAACAGGTGGTAAGGAATCACTTACCATCGAACGTATGAATGCCTCTCCTGCGTTAGCAGGTAAAAGCCCTAGAGGGCTAAAACTTTCCCCAGATGGCAGAAGAGTAACGTATCTTGCTGGTCGTGCTGATAACCAAAGCTTTTATGATTTGTGGCAAGTGGACGTTAAAACAGGAAAAACCAGTATTCTGGTTAACGCTGACAAATTAGCTTCTGGTGAGTTGTCTGATGAAGAAAAAGCACGTCGTGAGCGCCAGCGCATTTATGGCCAAGGGATCATGGAATATCAGTGGTCAGCGGATGGAAAGTTCGTACTGATCCCAGCTAGCGGCAAACTGTATTTATTCAGTTTATCTAGCGGTAAAGTTTCTTCGTTGCCAATCGGCGAAGGCTTTGCAACCGATGCCAAGCTATCTCCTAAAGGTCACTTTGTTTCGTTTATTCGTGATCAAAACGTATTCGTTCTGAATTTAGCCAATAAAAAGCTCACCGCGTTAACCAAAGACGGTGGCGGCGCGATCAAAAACGGTATGGCTGAGTTTGTTGCTCAAGAAGAAATGGGACGTTACACAGGCTACTGGTGGTCAGCGGATGAGTCTAAAATTGCCTTTACTCGCGTTGATGAGTCAGGCGTAGAGTTAGTAACACGTAATGAAATTTATGCCGATGGGATTAAGCTAACTCAGCAGCGTTATCCCTATGCGGGCAAAACCAATGTAGAAATTGCATTAGGTGTGGTCGAGGTGAAGTCAGGCAACACTCAGTGGGTTAATTTAGGTAAAAATAAAGACATTTACCTGCCTCGCGTGAAGTGGTTACCTGATAGTAAGCACTTGTCTTATCAATGGCAAAGCCGTGATCAACAAGACTTACAGTTACGCGTGGTTGATGTTACTAAACCTAAAACCTCAAAATTGTTGGTACAAGAGCGCAGTAAAGCGTGGATCAATCTTCATAAAAACCTACGCTTTTTGAAGCAACAGCCGGATTTTTTATGGACGTCTGAGCGCGATGGCTTTTCTCATATCTACCTTTACGGTGTTGATGGCAAGCTAAAGAAACAACTCACTCAAGGTCAGTGGGCGGTTGATGCCATTTCTCATGTAGCTGAAAAGTCAGGCTGGATTTATTTTACAGGTCGTAAAGATACGCCAGTTGAACGCCAGCTTTATCGTGTGAAATTAACGGGTGGCAAGATAGAAAAGCTGAGTAAAAAACACGGTATGCACAATGCGGTGTTTGCTAAGAAAAAGAGCATTTATTTAGACTACTTCAACAGTTTGACTCAACCACCGCAAATCAGTTTACACAACTCAACGGGTAAACTCATCTCTTGGATTGAGCAAAACAAAGTGGCGAAAGGTCATCCGTTATATCCGTATGCAGGCTTATGGCAGGTTCCGCAATTTAAAACTTTAAAAGCAGATGATGGACAAACCTTGTACTCGCGTTTATTTAAGCCAGTGCCGTTTGACGCTAACAAAAAGTATCCGGTTGTGGTTCGAGTTTATGGCGGACCTCACGCTCAGCGCGTAACCAATAGCTGGTCATCTCAAGACTATTTTACTCAATATCTAGTGCAAAATGGCTTTGTGGTTTTCCAGCTGGATAACCGTGGAAGCGCCAATCGTGGCACTAAGTTTGAGTTTCCAATTTATAAACACCTTGGTGAAGTTGAATTAAACGACCAAAAAGTGGGTGTTGATTATCTAAGAACCTTGCCGTTTGTTGATAAGAAAAACGTTGCGATTTACGGCCACAGTTACGGTGGTTATATGGCGTTGATGGGTATTTTCAAAGCGCCTGATTATTTTAAAGCGGCGATTTCAGGTGCTCCTGTAACGGATTGGCACTTGTATGATACTCACTACACTGAGCGCTATTTAGGTAACCCAAATACCAATAAAAAAGGTTATGAGCTCAGCAGCGTGATGCCATATGTGAAAGGCTATCAATCTGGACTGTTGATGTATCACGGTATGGCAGATGATAACGTATTATTTGAAAACAGCACTCGAGTTTATAAAGCGCTTCAGGACGAAGGTAAGCTATTTAAAATGATTGATTATCCAGGGTCTAAGCACTCGATGCGTGGTGAAAAAGTTAGAAATCACTTATATAAATCATTGGCTGATTTCTTAAATCGAGAGTTGAAGTAATACTCTTTCCCCCAGCTACATTTCTTGTAGCTGGGTACATTCCCAAGCTACACTTAAATTTATCTGAATCATTTTTCAATATTTTTGGACAAGGAATGTTCTATGAAAACGGCTTCTCTAGCACTTTTACTGTCGATCCTTTATATCCCTTTTTATGCTCAAGCGGATAGAAACTTAATAACCATAGCGGAATCCGCACTAAGGGAGTTAGAAAAGGGGGAGCAAGTTGGGCTCATCAAAGGCAAGCATGAGTATAAATGGCAGATAAAGTTGAGAGAGGCTCGCTTGCTAAACCCTGATCTTGTATCGAAGAAAAAGGCTTGGGGTGACTGGGCTAAGTTTTTAGAAACTAGATTGACAGACATACAAAAAGGCTATGAAGGCGGGACGTTATCCATGATTGATATTTTGGAAATGAAATATGAATTAGCCTACGCCAAAAAAATGTTGGAGTGAATCATCGTCTCTCACCGATTTTGTTAAGCCCGCATTACTAAAGCGGGCTTTCTTTTTGGTCATACGGTTACGATGTTCTTTTATAGTCCATTCATTTGTATGCTCAGGCTAACGACAATACAAACATAAGACAAAAAGCACCAGATATGGCACTATCCATCGCAGAGTTGTAACAATAAAAATAACGGTGGAAGCATGTCAGAGCCAGAAAGCAAACATAAGCAGCGTCAACAAAAACTCAAAGCAACGGTGGATGCAAAAATTGAAGCCGCCCAAGAAGAAAAAGGTATTTTGTTGGTACTTACTGGTAACGGTAAGGGCAAATCTACGGCTGGATTTGGCACGGTAGCTAGAGCCATTGGTCATGGAAAAAAAGCCGCTGTGGTGCAGTTTATTAAGGGCACTTGGGATTGTGGTGAGCGAAATGTGTTGGAAAAGCTGGGTGTTGAATTTCATGTAATGGGTACAGGATTTACGTGGGAAACTCAAGATAAGGAAAAAGACACGGCAGCTGCAGTTACTGCTTGGGAAGCGGCAGAAAAACTGCTAACGGATGAATCCATTGACTGCGTGTTACTTGATGAATTGACCTACATGCTCAGTTATCACTACTTAGATGTTGAACGAGTGATCACGGCGTTGAATCATCGCCCTAAAATGCAGCATGTGATCATTACGGGGCGTGCTTGTCATCGTAAAATTATTGAGCTTGCCGATACCGTTAGTGAAGTCAAACCGATAAAGCACGCGTTTGAGGCTGGGATAAAAGCGCAAGTTGGGTTTGATTACTGATGAAACTCCTTAAATGGATACTGTTGGCCTTGGTTTTCGTCACAGTATCAGCCATTGCTAAGCCTGCTGAGCGTATTATTGCGTTATCTCCACATGCTGTTGAATTACTTTTTGCCATTGGTGCAGGGGATTCCATCGTAGCAACGGTGGAGCATGCTGATTTTCCTGAACAAGCTAAACAAATCCCCTCTATTGGAGGATATCACGGTATTCAATTGGAACGAGTGTTAGAGCTTAATCCAGATCTAATTGTGGTATGGGGAAAAGGGAATAAACCTAAAGATATTCAGCGCCTCAAACAACTCGGATTTAAATTGTATGACAGCAGCCCAAGTACGCTGGTCGGCATTGAAACTGATTTACTTAAATTAGGGAAATTAACAGGGCATCAACAGCAAGCCAAAGCTGTAGTGACTAAGTTTCAACAGCAGTTGAGGAGCATTCGAACTTCAAATGCCAATAAACCTAGAGTCAAAGTTTTTTATCAACTGTGGTCAAAGCCATTAATGACAGTGGCCAAAAACAGTTGGATCCAACAACTTATTTCGGTGTGTAATGGTGACAACGTCTTTTATTCTGCCAGTAGTGATTATCCGCAAGTCAGTATTGAAAATGTGTTACTCGCAAAACCGGAAGTGATTTTACAAAGTCAAGACGAAGGAAATATTCAAGGGATTGACTGGAGTAAATGGCCGAGTATTCCTGCGGTCAAACATCATCAGATTTATCAGCTTGATGCTGACTTATTGCATAGGCCGACACCAAGAGCTATTGACGGTATCAAGCTTGTGTGCAGAACATTAGATAAAGCGAGAAGTCAGAGGTTTTAACTCTGACATCTTGATTTTAAAATAATTCTTGATGGATAAAAGGCACCATAGCTAAGGTTAACGCTTGCTCGTAGCTTTGCTGACGGCTGGATAATCCTTGTGTTAACAGCCCAATCGCTCCTCCTTTTTGCTTAATATTTTCAGTACCAAATAATTCATCCATTACATGGCCGAGCTCTTCGCCGTGAGTCAATTTTTGATAGACAACAGCTGGAAGTGGCAACATTGCACTTTGGTTTATTCGTTGCTGTTTTAGGTTATCAATGACGACATAAGCAAAGGTAAATACGCCATCTTGATTTTCTTCAACACCACCTTCAATCGCAACATAAAAATCGGCTTGGTGGTGCTGTTTACAATATTCCACTCGATTAATCGCCCCTAAGCGGGTTTCATTACTGGTCATGGGTTGGTCGGCCACTAAAGAAGGGGCGTCTACCCCTACCGTTACAATTTCAGTATTTGGAAAAAACGCTTGGATTGCTTGTTGGCTAGCATTGATTTTTACTGGGTTTTTAGAACCGACAATGACATTTAAGGCAGGCATATTTTTTTAGAAAATTTGAATGGTGGCTAAATTTTAAAAAACTCATCTGCAAAATCATATCGTTAATTTCAATATGTGCTAACTCTACAATCCTACGAGCTGTCAAATATTGACTACACTAAATTTAATGTATTTGTATTGCCGCTTTTTGTACTAGGGATAGGTCAAGATGCTCACCATAGATTCTTCCGCAAAGTTTGCCTTATCTGTTGACGACGTTTGTCAGATGTCTAGACACCAACTGAGTAACCCAAAAGCCTTTAAACAATTCCATCAAGGTGTAGAGCTTAACCCTAACGTTTTGTTATCTGAACGTTGGTCGAATATTAATTCGGGCGTATCTCAATCACTGGCTCATACTGTCAATTACATCATGCTTGAGATGTTGCCTAACTTTTACAGTTTGGAAGAGTTGGAAAAGCAGGGCGGAGTTATCGGTTTTCAAGTGCTCAATGTTGGGAGTTATACCCTTTATAGCCTTAATCAACGAGTCGTAGTGTTAAACGGATTGCCTTTCAATATTGAAACACAGAAGCCTAATATCGATATAGCTATTACCGCCGATATTTTTATTGCTTATTTAAGAGGGCTGTTACTCAGTATTTCTGACGACCTATTAGATTCTGATGATGAAAACGAAGATAGAGAATTAACCAATACAGAATTGCAACTTTACGGAATGCCTGCGGGGGGTATTGATAGTTTTATTGGTGGGCCTGATAGCTTTGGAGCAATGTCTCCTGGAATAGCTGGTGGTATTGGTGCAAGTGTTAGGGATGAGCTTGTGGCCGAAGCTTGCAGTATTGATAAGGCTGTTGGTTCGCATTGCGTTGCCGATGCAGATGCATGCGGTAGAAATTTTAAAGCGGGCTCTCTATGTACTGTAGATAGTGATGCTTGTGGTTCAGATACTGCGATAGGAACGGTTTGTGCTAATGATGCCGGTGCTTGTGGGGCAAATGTTGAGGCTGCTCATGCTTGTAATGGTGACGCTTCAGTATGTGGTGGTCATGCTAGTGCTGCTGAAGCTTGTATAGGAAATGTAGGTGGCTGTGCGGCTGATGCGAATGCTGCTTCAGCTTGTGCGGGCAATGCGGATGCTTGTGGAGGTCATGCAGGGGCGGCAAATGCCTGTGCCGGAGATGCAGATGCTTGTGCGGCTGCGGCAATGGCTGGAGATTTATGTGGCGGTAAAGCAGGAGCTTGTGCCGCTGATGCCGGAACAGGAACCTGTGGTGCGAACGCCGATGCTTGTGCCGTGAATACCCTAGAGTTATGTGGAGGTCATGCAGGGGTATGTGCAGTTGATGTTGACGATGGTGACATAGTGTCTTGCTGTGCCATTAATGTCATTCCCTTACTCCCGTCATGCTAGTCTACTAAACAGGAATTGAAACTTATGCAAACGGCAACTAAGCAACAAATTAAAAGCCTAGCCGAAAGAGTCTCAAAATATGATGTGCACATTGATGCTTCTCAGTTAGTGCTTTCTCAATACAATATTCCTGTGCTCTTAAAAAATGACGATTATTTATTATTTAATAGCCATACTCGTGCTCTGACAAAGCTAACCGCCAGTGAGTATCAGCTGCTCAATGACATTTCATCGCTTTCTCCCGCTCAAATAAAATACTATTTCGCCAATGGTTTCATGGTGTATAAAAACGCTAATGAGCTTGAGCAGCTAGAGATGCAATTTTCACGTATTCGCACCGATGACTCTTCATTACCCCTAACTCTTGCGCCCTCACTAGGGTGTAATCTTGCATGTGGATATTGTTTTCAAGGGGTGGAAAAAGCGCAAGATAAGTTTGATGCTAAAGTCAGTCAGGCCATCATTGATCATTTGGATGTTCAAAAAAATCATTTGAACAGCCTTTCAATCACTTGGTATGGCGGTGAGCCATTAATGGCGAAACCTGCTTTGTTAAAACTGGCCGATCGCATGATTGCTCTTTGCGATATGAATAAAATCAATTACAGTTCATCCATCATCACCAATGGCTATTTGCTAACGGTAGAAACTGCATTAGAGCTTTACGCGCGTCGATGTACTTGGGCACAGATCACGATTGACGGCCCACAAGAAATCCATGACCAAATGCGCCCCAAATTAAATGGTCATGGCAGTTATCAAAAAATCATCGAGAACATTCAAGCGGTAGTCACACAAACGCCAATGGCAATTAGCACTCGTGTTAACGTCGGTCAAAATAATATCGAGCATTGTGAAGCGTTACTTCACGAATTACATCAATTAGGTTTAGCTGAAACGGGACGTTTTAGTTTGTACTTTGCTCCCATTGATGCATCAACAGCCGAAAGTGGTGATGCGTTTAATCAGAGCCTTTCTAAAAAAGTCTTTAATCAAAAAATTTTAGAGTTTACTCGCCTAGGGCAAAAACTTGGTCTTATTCGACCTAAATCGGCGCCTAATTCATTCCTTGGTATGTGTGTCGCAGCCAAAAATAATGGTCTTGTAATTGCGGCAAATGGTGATTTACATAAATGTTGGGAAACCATGCATGATCCTGAGAAGAAGATAGGTACCATTTTTGACTACAACAAAGCATTAGAATCGAGGAATAATCAACTTTGGCGGCAGTGGTCTCCTTTTGATAATGATACGTGCCGTGCGTGTAAAATCCTGCCTCTATGTGGTGGTATGTGTAGTCACCGCTTTGTGTACCATGGTGAAGGCGATCAGCAATCTACACCTTGCCCTGATTGGAAATGGAGTACAGCTGAGAATATTTTTTCACGAGCACTCAATGCTGGAGTAGTAAAAAAAGAAGATTGGCTAGATTCTCAAGCGACGATTGATACAAAAGTATCGGGAGAACGACACAACACGACAAGTTTAAAAAAATCTCAGCAAATCTTGCGAACTAAACTTAACACGCTGGGCTACAAAGACGGCGCGATTATTCATATCCAATCGGCAGGGTAAGTATGGCAAGGTTATTTCGAAAGTCTTTTATAGACCAATATGAAAAACATCAATCCCTCTCGGTGATTTTGCCGGAAAGAGCATTTCGTTTCTTCAAACCTATCGCTTATCTCTTTTGCGGATTTATGACTGTGCTGGTGCTTTGGGTGTTATTTGCCAGAATCGAAGTTCATGTCAAAGCTAAAGGCATGATTTTACCCATTGGCGGTATTAGAGAAAGTGTTTCCCTTGGTGAGGGGAGGGTTATTGAATCTTTTGAATATGATGACGGTAATATTGAATCAGGAGATCCGTTACTAACATTAAGTGATCCTATTGCTGAAAAAGAGTACCAATCGGCAATGACGCTTTATCAAGCGCAATTTGATGTGATAAAGGCGGAAGAGAAAAAGGCACAGGCGAAATATGATGAACAAGTGAATTTATATCAGCAAAAAATCGCCAACAGCAAAGATAAAATCGATCGATTAAAAGAACTAAAGCATACCTTTGAAGCAGTATTAAAGAGTTACAAATTGGTTGGCAAGAGTTCTTTAAAAGACAGTAAAGCTGAATTAGCGAAAACCAAACAAATGTATAAGCGTTACATTAACAAATTAAAAGCCTTGCAATCAAAAGGCTACAGCAGTGAAAGCACTTTGATCCCCTTACTGAGTAAATATGAATCATTGGCACAATCGCTTTCAACACTTGAAGAAGCCAAACCAAAGCTCAATTTGAACATCACTCGTCAAGAGCAACAAATTGCGACCCTCAATGATGATATCACTCAGCAGTATCTTGAAATACAAACCGATTTAAACGCCATTGAGCAAGAAAAATTCGAGCATGAAAATGCACTAAACAAAATAGCACTTAAGCAGAAAAAGGCGGCGCAAGCACTCATCAAGCTTGAGCATAAGAACTGGGTTCAACAAAATATTTTTACCGAATACGACGGGAAACTGATCGATACCAAAAAGCGCGTTGGACAGATTGTTGCGAAAGGAGAAACCATCACTCTGCTTAGTGTCAAAGTGCAAAAAAAGAAAAAAATGCTGATTGTTTCCCCTCATGCCCGCCATGGCACTTTTGATTTTAAAGTCAACAAACAGCTCTCTTCATTGTTTGTAGAAGGAGAGAACCATCGTGCGTTACTCAATGATTTAAAACAACAACTCGAAGATATTGATGGCCTAACTAATGTAAAAGTCAAAGGTGATTCTGTTGTTTTCGAATTTAACGAGCAAAAGATACTGATAGAAAACTACCAATTACACTCTGACAACAACATTCCAGTATTCAGTAGCTTGGAAACCGTTGGAGAAAACTGGACAGATGATCAACTGGTGAATATTGCAATATTGCGTTATCAAGATGCCAAATTGGTCAATGAAGGGGATAAAGCGCTAATTCAACCTTTGTTTGAAAAAGCGATAATTGGTGCAAAGTTATCAGCTGAAATTCAGTCAATAAGCCCATTTGCTCTAACTAAAGTACAGTCTTATTCGTTAGTTGGGGATAAAGATTTAGCCAGCAAAATCATTGGAAATGTCCCTGGTGAGGTAGTGATTCTCAGTTTAGATAAAACTGCAAAAGGTGCTTACGACTGGGGAGGAAGAAAGCCTGTTAGGCCAATATCTCCCGGAGTACCTACCAGTGCAGTCATCACTATTGATGAATTAGCGCCAATAGAGGTGATCATTCCCTACGTTGCCAGAATTTTTATCGGTAAGGATTATTAACGGAGTTGATGATGGGAAACAAGGATGTGTTACAAGAGAAGGTAGAGCCTAGATTTGATTTAACGATTTTGAATCGGTTATCGAATACCAGCAGTATTCGTCGAACCTATGATGATATTCGAGCTTACTGGCAAAAAGATCCTGTGTTGAAAAGCTTGAGTTTATCAACACAAATTAAGTCATTAAAATTGTCAAAATCTGAGGACCAAAAAGCGGCCTTAAGTTGTTTGGATTATCACTTTGAACGCTTCTATTTGCCGACAATGAGTGTGACGCAAGCGGATGCTTATCTCAACCACATTACATCAGTCATTGGTTTTCCTGATGAAATCCCAAATTATGCTGGTTCAGTGATTATTGAATCAGTACACCATCAAAGTGTATTTTCTATTTTTTACTGTTTAACTCGTATGTTTCACCATAAAAGTGGTACATCTAATGTGATTATGATGTACCAGCAAAGCGTACCTGATCCTAGGTTGGTTTATATCAAAGATCTTTTAAGAACCCTTTATAAGATTGAGGTAGAGCTGATCCAATTTGATGGTGGTTCAAATTGGTACAAGCAGTTAAAGCGTTCAACAAAAGAAAACACCTTAATTGTTTATCTGGGTGATATGTCACCAAGCGTTTTTCAGGGGAAAGCCAGTAATAGCTCAGAATACAAGTTAAAGTTAAGTTTGGAAAATGGAAAGTCTATTGAAGTAAGTCGACTCAGTGTTGCAGAAAAGATCAGTGAAAAACTCGGCATTACCCATTTTATTGCCAATGTTGATGATGATCAGCTTTTGATTGAGCCTGCAAATAACTCAAATCAGCTGCTGATGTGCCCTCTACAATCTTGGGTTTTTTGGCCAGCAATTGGAACCGTTTATGGAGAGTAATCACCACTCTCTTAACTTAAAACGTTTGCAACATTTTATTGAGCCTGTTGCATACATTGATTGGTCATCGAAATCTAGGTTGTCGTTGCCAATCGGCAAAACGGACAAGCCGTGGCTTTCTACTTTTAAAAAATTAGGTTTTGTATCTACTACCTGTGAATTTGAATCTATAGAACTAATGAATGCGCCGCTTTTGTTTGGGGTGCATAAATCTTTTGGGCCTGTGTTAATCCGCTCAACGGCGAAAATACTGAGTTTATCCTCTACCCACGTTTTAGTATTAAATACTGGGGAAGAGTTCAGTGTTAGCAATACCGATGATCTGCTTAATCAACTCCAAAGCTTTCATCTACTGATAGATACTTTTTCATGGCATAAAGAGGTTAAAGCTGAATCGTTAGCGGATTACATCAATGCTCCAATACAGAGCTTTTTGTCGCAATTTATGAAGCTCAATTTTGCGGTAAGTTTGATGGTAAGTATGCTGTTTATGTCAGGTATGGATACATTAAAGTATATTGTGCCCACGCAGTCAGTAATGACTTATTTCAATGTGGGTTTTCTTATCTTCGCGGTAATTATTAGCTTTATCTTTGGTAAATATTTGATGCAAAGAGCGCAGAGTTGGATTGATTCTGTTTCTCAAGAAAGACTAACCTATCTTAGGCTGTCAATGCTCTGGTCTTTACCGGTAGATAAGCAGAGTGAAATCGCACAACTCTGTCGTAGCGCCCAACACCTTGCACAATTAAATATTTCATATCGGCAGATGTTGGGAAGCTGTGTTGCATTAGTTCCTTTGGCTATGTCAATCTTTTCACGAGCCCCAATTTGGTTAGTACTTGTGCCAATCATTTTGACATTTGTAGCGGCAATAATAAGCATCAAGAACAGGGAACAAATCACTTCACTAAAAGAGCAAACTCAACAGCAACTTATTTCAAGTCAACAAGCATTGAATAAGTTTGTTCAAAATATAAAGCCCGATCTTTACTATCAGCGAATTAATACAGCTATTGCCCAATATCAGCAACAGCATGTTGATTATTTAGCCAGTAGTAGAGAACTGAGCGAACATACTCAAAGCAGCTTATACCATCAACACTTTTTCCAAGGGTTAGCGTTAAGTGTGGCTATGTTGGTGAGTGCCCATTTAGTGAGTGATGATTTAAAAGGCTACAGCCTAAGTATCAGCAGTGCATATATGATTTTGTATTTGGTTAATACTGTATTCCGCTCTTTCCCAAAAATAGTGATTATTTTTGATTTAAAAAGAAGTCTCAATAATGACATCAAAAGTATACAGCAGCTTATGACGCCTATGTGCGAAGCCATTGAGCCAGAGACGCTTAGACTGACGGCTTTGACTGTAAGGTTTGAGCAGTTAAAACTTCCCCACGATTGCCACTTTAAAGACGGTGAGAATTTTTCAGCTGAATTTTTACCTCACTCAATTATTGATATTAGAGGAGCGTCAGGAGCAGGAAAAAGTACTCTGATCCGCTGTATTTTAGGTAGTGAGCGTCCTTATTCTGGAGAGATAAGGATCGCAGGTGTAGCCTCTCATTTACTAACTGAGCCTGAAAGAAAAAGCCTATTTTCCTATTTAGGACAAGAGTCTCGTTTATTTGTTGGCTCATTAAAAGATAATTTGTCGCTTTTTACTCAAGAAAATATTTCAGATCGCAAGCTTTGGGATGTGTTAGAAACGGTTAAAATGGACGAGAAAGCCAAACAGCTTCCCTTAGGGTTGGATACACCCATTATGTCGGCTGCTGCGTCATTTTCCACGGGAGAGTGCCAACGAATTTTATTAGCACAGTTACTGTTTAAACCATCAAAAATATTGATTTTGGATGAAGCACTATCAGGTATTCCTGAGCAGATGGAGTTGGAGATCCTCTCTGAGCTGAAATCAAAATATGAATACATTATTAGAGTTAGCCATAGAGTTGAGCTGCAACATATCGCTGATGAAGTGATAGAGCTTGGGGTGACAAAATGACAGATAAACTCATCACTGAAGTTCGATTACAGCAACATCCAGCAGAGTGTGGAGCGGCATGTCTTGGTATCGTTTTGGAATGGATGGGGAATTACCAGTCAACCAGTCATTTAAGAACTTTATGTGGGGTAAATCGAGATGGCGCCACCGTTGCACAATTGCAAAAAGGTGCCTTTCGACTTGGCTATAAATCGGTCGTGAAAAAGAAAGGCTTAAATGCGCTTAGAAAGCTAGAGCGTCCAGTAATATTACACTGGAATTTAAGTCACTTTGTGGTATTGGAACGGGTTGTAGGGGAAAAGGCATACATTAACGATCCTGCAAGGGGAAGGCGGATATTATCCATTGATAAGCTGGGTGAACACTTTACCGGTATTTGTATCGAAATTGAGGATAAGTTAAGTAATGAGCAAGAGGAAATCAACAAGTCGTCATTTTATGACTTCTTATTGCCTGTCTTTAAGCAAAGAGCTCTCAAGTTTGTACTATTACCCGGTATTATCTTCATGGTGTTGGAAGTGATATATGCCGGACTTTTTCACGCCTATTACGACATCGCGATTGCCAATAACCTCAAAGGTTGGGTGGCAATAATAGGGTTGTCTGCAATCGTCACTATTCTTTTGAGTTGGCTGATTAATCGCATTAGTTTACGAATTCAACTTTACCTCAATCAAGATGCCGAATATCGGTTTAATCAGAGTTTAGTTCAAAGTCTCAGCAGCAAAAATATCGACTTTTTTGATTCTCACTATGAAGGAGAAATCAGTAATAAAATTTCTGGCTTAAGAAGTTTATCCAGTAAGCTCGGACAAGCTGTGTTTACTTTTTTTGATTCTATTAGCTTTGCAGTCATATCACTTTTGCTGATTTTATTGATTAACCCTCCTCTTTTTATCGTAACCATCATTCCCTATTTGTTGTTACTGCTTTATAGAGTCAAAATTAAGAAGCAAGTGAAAGAGCTGACCATTGAAAAGGCACGAGTTGAAACTCAATTTAATGGTCACCTCAATCAAAGGTTATTCGATTTAAAACGCTTTGCATTAATGGGAATGCGATTTGAAATCCTTTCCTCGATGATGGGGCGAGTATTTCCTCAATTCACACCAGATTTTGAATTAAAAAAATTCCTTTTTCGTTATCAAACACTTTCACAAACCATAGACTCAGTTACGCCAGCCCTGATGTTGTTTTGTTCTTGCTACTTATTGATAAAAGGCGAGTTGAGCTATGGGGCTTACTCATTCACCTACATGTTGAGCTTGACGGTTTTACCTAAAATCAAACAGTTTCAAGGGCATGTTGATGATTACTTAAGTAACAAAGATACTGCGATAGATTCAGCCACATTTTATGAGGTTGAAACAGAAGCTGTAGATGAAGCAGTTGAAATTGAAGCTAAAGACGATCAGGCGGTGTTTCAGTTAATTGATATGGGGTTTGGTTACAACGGTATTGATTGTGATTTGTTTCAGCGAAAGAACTTAATCATTTATAAGAATGATATATTATGTTTGGTTGGTAATAGTGGCTCAGGCAAAAGCACTTTGTTTGATATTTTGTCAGGTCAAAGAAAACCAATAACTGGTCTCGCACTTTTCCAAGGTAAGCCTGCTTATAAAAATGTCGATGTCGGTTTTGTTTTTGCCAACGAAGAAATATGTGGTTCATTGACGGAGTTTTTATTTTCGGGACGTAAACCTAATATCGAACAAATGAAGCAAATATTAGAGCTGGTTGAACTCGATAGAAGGCTTGGATTTCATGCAGAAAATAATAGCAATACGCCATTAGAGCCTGAACAATTTAGTGCAGGTGAGTTACAAAGGTTAAGTTTAGCACGAGCCTTATGTTACAACTCAGAAGTGCTCTTTTTTGATGAAGCGTTTAGCCATGTTGATGCAGACACCAGTAAGCGCATTATCGATCGCTTAAAGCAACAGGGTATTACTTTAATTATGGTTTCACACCGAAGTGAAATCAGTCAATTAGCAGATTATCAATTTGAAGTCTGAATATGGCATCTTTAAAGCCCACGTTCAAAATCACACTGTTAATTTTATTTTTATAAATTAAGATAATGAAAATTTAGCTTATTGAGTCTGGTATGAAACAAGTTTGGGCTTTTTGGTTGGTCGCTATTTTTTCACACAGTGCCTATGGTTTGAGTTATGACTTACCTCCTAATGGCGATAGGCTTGTTGGTCGCAATGATATTTATGTCGTTCCTCAAGGTAAGCAATCATTAGAGAACATTGCTGCTCAATTTAGCGTCGGATTGACCAATTTGATGCAAGCGAACCCAAATGTTGATCCTTTTCTACCTCAAGCTGGGCGAGAGCTGATTATTCCTCACAAATTGATCCTTCCAAATACAGTTCACCGAGGAATCGTGATTAACCTTGCTGAAATGCGGCTGTATTATTATCCAAAAGGTAAACCTAAAGTTGAAGTGTATCCAATAGGCATTGGTGAGGTAGGTAAGGCGACTCCAGAAAACTGGATAACTAAAGTTTGGCGTAAAAAAGTCAATCCGACTTGGACGCCAACGGCCAAGATGAAAGCGGAATATTTAGTTCAAGGAGTAACACTACCAGACGTATGGCCAGCAGGCCCAGATAATCCAATGGGACCATTTGCACTCTATATCGGTGATATGTACGCCATTCATGGGACTAATGCCAATTTTGGAATTGGGCTTAGAATAAGTCATGGTTGTATTCGGTTACGTAATAAAGACATTGAGCGTTTATTTAATGCAGTACCAACTGGTACCAGAGTCCAAATCATTGACGAGCCAATCAAAGTAGCGGTTTTGGCCAACGGTGAACGTTATATTGAAGTACATCAGCCGCTGTCAGAAAATCAGCAAGAGTTTGAATCAAACAAGACTTCACCAATCCCAATATCCGAATCCGTGATGCGATTTATTGCGAATGCTGTAACCGATTCATTGGTGTTAAAAAAGGCATTAGAAAAGCGAAGTGGGATTCCTGTAGTAGTTGGAAAAAGCAAGAAAAAAGCCATCTAAAGCTACCTATTCGTATGAGTTTTTAAATTTATAGATAGTAATCAAGCTGCATTACTCAGTGTTGTAACTGTCAGTGTTAAATTTTATTCTTTGGTGACTAAAATTAATATAAATGGAGATTATATGATTGTTAGTAGAATAACTTACATTGCAGCAATGTTTGTAATCGTTGCTTGCCATGGGGACAATAAAGAAAATCAAAATCATGTTGAAATACAAAAGTCACAGGTGAACTCGGTAGAATCATTAAACAAATCACAGCCAATACTTTCTTTTGATTCGTATAAATTCAATGGGTCGGTATTTAAATTACAAGGTTCTGAGCTGAAAGCAGGATCTGTTGTTTTTGATTCAATGATTGGGGAGCATGGAGTTGTTAAAGGAAGTATCGTATTTGTAACTAATAAAACAGTTGTTCAAGAGTTGTTTTTAGATAATAAGGTTACATTACTTGCAAATAATACATGGGAGTATTATCCCAACCCAAGTATTAACATCTGGAGAGAATATAAGAGAATTAAAGCTCATAGCGGTGTAAACACAGTTGAAATTACGATTGATTACTCACCAATAAAATCAAATCATTCAATGTAAAAAATAGGGGCTTCATTGAGAAGCCCCTGATCTTACAATAGCAAATAACTAACAGAGCTATTTAAGTTTACGTCTCAGTCCTAACAGAGGTAGTAAAATCAGAGTAATAATACCTAAACTACCACCAGACTTTTTCTTTGGTTCTGGAGCGGGGGCAGGTTCAGCTTTTGCTTTTACATCAATTGAAGATTTAGAAACAACAGATCCTTTACCATCGCTTACAGTTAACTCAAACACTTGCTTCTCGTCACTGGAGATATCCGCAGTTGTAATAATGAGTTTATTTGTATCAACTCCTTCAAGTTTAGCGTTAGCTCCTTCTAGCTGTTTCCAAGAGTATGTAAGCTCATCTTTGTTTGCATCAATAGCAGTTGCTGTAAGAGTAACTTTTTCACCCTCGGTGACACTGGTTTTGTCCGCTACAATCGAAACATTTGGTAAGCGGTTATCACACGCAAAAGAGTTACCCGCAACAATGTCATTGAATATTGGTGTGGTTGCATTTTTAACCTTGATGTTATCAATCCACCATCCCAAGTCATTAGTATTTCCGTCAGTCGCGATTCTAAAACGCATCTTAACTTCGTTACCATTTAACTTTTCACCAAAATTGATCACTTCTACACCACCAAAGTTACCATTTTGGATGAAACGACCATGGTAAACAGGTCTTTCTGAAAGAGGTTGTGAGTCTTGTTTCTCTACGGAGCCTACATAGCCATACTTGAATTTACCACCGACACTCGCGGCATCAACCCAGTCATCACCATTTATGCTAATTTCAACAACGCCTGCGTCAAAACCTCTTTCAATGGCGTAGAAATGCCAGAAACTGAATTCAAAGTCACCGTCATATCCAACTGTAAATGTTTTAGATTCAACCGTAACATCTGATTCAAACCCATTGTTTTTTAGATGAATCGTTTGTTTTCCAAGGTCATGACCTCTTGAAAATAGTCCGATTAAACCACCATCATATGCGCCATATGTTGATTCTGCTCTCTCTCCACCTTTGAGCACTTTTTGAGTTAAATCCTTCTCCCAAGTAACGCTTTCCATATCAGTAGAAGTGGATGAACCATTTAATGGCTTTGTTTTAAACCCATAATTAACAGTTGTAGATATGGTGTAGTCTTCTGGAACTTCCACACCTTCAACTTCATCGAAGCTAATTTTGAATTTTACTTCATCAGCAGCTGATGCTTCTTCTAGAGTAAACTCTAGAGGGCTGCTTGTTACAGATTTGAAAACATCCAATTTATCAAACGTTATTTTCCCTTCATTGGCAAAAGTAACTTTATGATCACTCATTACTTCAACTTTAGCTTTAAGCCCTTCTAAAGACTTGTTACCTGAGTTTTTAAGAGCAAAAGTAACAGTACCTGTTTCACCTTTGTCTAATACTCCATCTTTAGTGCAATAGCCATTGGTTAATCCTTCGAAGTCATTTTCGAATTGATGACTAGCAACATTAAATGCTGATAACTCTGTTTTAGTTGATTCGACAACACCTTTATGATCTCTAGAGAATCTTGATGGAGACACCGCACCTAAGCCCATTCCGCGTTTCGCAAATGCTGATAAAATGAGTTTATAGTCCTCAATATCGTTGGCATAAGCAGCAGCTAGCAGAGCATCTCTAGCCTCTGTATATGTTGGAGATACTGGGGTCATCTTATAACCAGCTACAAGATAATCTTTCATGCGACTTTGAGCTTCTTTAAAGCTATGGCGCTCATCGTTAATCAAAGCAACATATGAATCCCAAAGCATAGATGCCCATACTTCGCCAGAAGCATGAACTTGCGGGTTACCTTCGATTGCTTTAAAGGTATGATTGTTAATTTCTGTATTTGTAGAGTACGGCATTCTTCTGATGCCACGTTGGAAGTTTGCAACATAAGAAGTTGCGGCATAGGCTGATTCAAACTTTTCATTTCCAGCAATCATGGCATCACTAGCTTCAGTTAAGAGTAGTAATGCATGGAAATCACCCCAGCCTTCGCCCAATGAACGACCTTGGTTATTACTTAAGCCGGAACCGTTACCCACTAATCGGTTACTAATGTAATGTCCCCATTCATGAGCAACAATGCCGTTATCCCAAGAACTGGCTTTGAAGTCTCTTGGTTTTTGTTTACTGAATAAAGAGACTATTACATCACCATCAGCCATCATTTTATATATGTTCTTGCCATCATTTTGGGAAATCATGATGTTTGGAATGGTAATGCCTTCAGCATTATCACCGCCCATTCTTAAAGTTGCATCGCCGTCCTTGTTATTCGCAACAATCACTGCAATAGCACCAGCAGCTTGAGCGTGTTCAATTTTTAAAACAAAGTTACAAGCACCGCGATCAATAATAGCAATGTTGCCTTTAATAGCATCAGCGTTTGTTAAAGCAGTACAGCCATCGTTTTTGGTTTCAACTGCATCTTCTGCACGCACCAATTTTGCTGTAACTTTTTCATATGCTGAAGGGCCTAAGGCTGATAAAGTTACAGACTGTATCAGTGTTTCCTTATCATCATCTTTTATGTATGCGCCATAGTCTTCACCTTTGACAGCGGCTTTATCCCATAAATACATCTGCATACGTGGAGAATGACCATCTGCAGGGGTTCGCATATTTGCGTTATTAAACCCAGAGCTATCTTGCACCTCAACAAGTAGTGGATCACCTTCTTCTCCACCACGACCATAGTTAACCTCTTGGGCATTTCCTGCTTTTTCATCAAAACCATGGTTATAAAAATCATCATGTAAATAGTTATTTACAACGAAAAGGTTAACAATGGCCGCTTCACGGTTTTTACGTGAATATTCAGGGCTATCGGTATCATAAGGATAATCAAACGTGTTTGCGCTAGTGACCTCAACGGTGTAGTCACCATTGGTGAAACCGTCAGGAGCAACTACATCTGCGTATGATCGAACATTGTTACCAAATACTTTCGTCGCACCTTCAGCAAGCCAAGGATCGTTTGTTTTAATTGGGCCGTGAGCGAGTTCTACTAACGGCGCATCTAAGTATTTCGCAGTTATAAAGTCAGTTGGTTTACTGTCTGGCTTGGCTGGGATTACATTTCCATGAGGGCTGTCCCATGGTTTACCATCTGCATCTAAGTAAGCTCTATAATTAAATTTTGAGGCGTGACTAATTAGATTATTTTTGAATAGAACTTTACCTTTGTTATCGATGACAAAGCTCATGTATTCTGAATCTACGGAGTCAACGTGGTTTGTTTCAACTTCTACATAATGTGCAGGAATTAAAGTTCCGTTAGCTTCAAAAAAAACCTTTTTGGCTCTTGGCTCGCCTTTTAATTGAAGTTTGTCCACTTGAGATTCAGCAACGAAATGATCATATTTAGGTGAATCCGATTTAGTTACCAATAATTGTAGTGATTCAGAGTTGCCGCCCATTTTATTGAAAGCAACTTTGATCGCATCTTCCGCGCTGCCAAATTGTTGCTTTGCAATAGCACTAAGTTGAGAAGTATTGGCTGACGGTTCTATCGCTAAATAACCAGAAGATGCAACTAACTTGTGCTCTGAATCCATCATGATATTGAGTTCACGATTGAAAATTTCAACACCTAAAATATCTTGCTTATATTTTGCAATTTTTGCGCCCTTTTCAGGGTTATGCATACTGACCATAGATACATTCAATAGGCCACTTTTGGCAGGAGTAACGCCAGCTAGTTTATTTAAATAAAAATCTGCTGCCGCAGAAGCTCTAAATTGTTTATCCAGTGGTGCAATTGGAGGAAGTTCATCATCAATACTTGCCCACTGGAACGTCGTTCTTTTCATTTCGGCATCGAATTGAGAGGGCATTCCAGTTTTGGAGTTCGTATTTTTTTTAAAGTGAGATTGAATTGATCGTGTCTTTACTTGTTCTTTAGTGATTATTTCAGTTTGTTCTGCGTTTACTGCGCTAAATGCAAGTGCACTTGAAATAGCCAGCGCTATTTTGGTTTTCATTAGTATTTACCCTGGTAAGTTAATTTTATAGTCACATTTTTACCAACAAAGATTTTTTTAGTTTTTCTCTATTTTGAAGAGTCCATTCTATGCTTGGTACAAAATGATATGTTTTTGTAACGCTAAAACTATATTTACGCAACAAAAAATTAACGCTTTTGGGGCGTAAAAATTAGGTTTTTAGAATTTAAATTCTGCATTTCTGTTTTTTTATGCAGCAAATTAGAGTTTTGTACTGTTTTTTGTGCTAATAATGAATTAAAAGTTGAGTTGGGTGACTTTGGGTTTGTTACTGAAGTTTGTTAGGCGAGATAAATGGAATGCCATTTGTAAAACTCATCAACTCTTGAGAATAAGGCTGTTTAAACGTCAAACTTTGTGCATGAAGCAGTAATCTTGAGCTAAGACTTTTGGCTAGTGGATCGGCATAAAAGCCATCACCTAGAATAGGGTGACCGATAGCCATCATGTGAACTCTAAGTTGATGTGAACGACCAGTTATTGGGGTAAGTTTTACTAAGGTTGAACGTTTACCGTAACTCATCACTTCAACATAAGTTAAAGAAGGCTTACCCACTTGATGACAGACTTTTTGTTTTGGGCGATTTGGCCAGTCACAAATTAATGGTAATTCGACCTTTTCAATCTTTTTAGAAACATGACCTGCGACGCGAGCGTAATAGATCTTTTTCGTCTCTCTATCTCGAAATTGACGTTTAAGCTCACTTTCTGCTTTTTTTCTTAGTGCTAGAACCATGATCCCAGAGGTCGCCATGTCTAAGCGATGAACGATTTGGGCGTTAGGGTGGAGTTGTCTTACGCGGTGATAAATACTATCAAAATGAGCAGGATCACGTCCTGGTACCGACAGTAAGCCAGAAGGTTTGTTGACGACAATCACATCTTTATCTTGGTAAATAATATCTAACCAAGGTACAGAAGGCGGTGAGTAAATAAAGTCGTCTGACATATCGGATAATGAGCTCGAAAAAAAGGCCGCTCAAGATAGCGATTCGATACTTAAAATTCAAGTGTTATCTTGGTGAGTATACACAGAAGAAAATGAGTATCTCATTAAATCCAAATACATAGTGAATCAAGTTCACAGCACTTGCATATTTTTGAAGTAGAGCGATTACCTTAACTTCAGCTGAATTAATGAGTCCTTGATACGGAATAAAGCTATATTTTTCGTGGCGATGCGTCACCAATTGGGGTAAAATGCGCGCGACCAACGTGATAGTGATCGCATTTTGACAATTGTTTTTCGTGAATTTAGTGCTAAGAAATAGTACTAAATTCTTGTGCTTATTGCTTAATGTGGCGCTTTTGTATTTCCCTCAAACGTAGTGCTTGTGGATATGATTACAATTAAGAAAGGATTGGATCTGCCCATCGCTGGTGGACCAGAACAAGTTATCCATAATGGCCCAGCCATTAAACAGGTGGCTACCCTAGGTGAAGAGTATATTGGCCTTCGCCCGACCATGAAAGTTCGTGTCGGTGATAAGGTTAAGAAAGGTCAGGTGATCTTCGAAGATAAGAAGAATCCTGGCGTTGTATATACGGCTTTTGCTAGTGGTACTGTTACCGAAATTAACCGTGGCGCCAAGCGTGTCTTACAGTCAGTTGTGATTGATGTTGAAGGTGACGAGCAAGTTACTTTCGCTAAATACGATACAGCTGAGTTAGACGGCTTAACGTCAAGCCAAGTTCGCGAAAATCTGATCGGTTCAGGTTTGTGGACGGCTTTACGTACTCGCCCATTCAGCAAAGTACCTGCCATCGAATCTGATGCGGCAGCTATCTTTGTAACTGCTATTGATACTCAGCCTTTGGCTGCGGATCCTGCGGTAGTGATCAACGAACATAAAGACGATTTTGCTAACGGCCTTAAAGTGCTAGCGAAATTGACTGAAGGCAAAGTGTTCTTGTGTAAGGAGGCGGGTAAAGACATTCCTGCTGCAAACGCACAAGTTGAAGAATTTGCTGGAAAACACCCTGCTGGGTTAGTTGGCACTCATATCCATTATTTGCTTCCGGCTTCTGTTAACCGTACGGTTTGGCACATTGGTTACCAAGATGTAATAGCCATTGGTCAGCTATTTATTACCGGCGAATTACACGTTGAGCGTGTTGTTGCAGTAGGTGGCCCTAAAGCACTACAACCTCGTCTACTGCGCACTGTTATTGGTGCAAGCACGACTGAGTTAATGGCAAAAGAAGTTCAAGAAGGCGATAACCGTATCGTTTCTGGCTCTGTGCTTAACGGTCGTACGGCTAATGGCCCTCACGCATTTTTAGGTCGTTATCACAACCAAATCAGTGTACTTGAAGAAGGCACTGAAAAAGAATTCATTGGTTGGGCAATGCCAGGTGCGAACAAGTTCTCAGCCACTCGTGCATTCTTAAGCCACTTGTCTCCATCTAAGCTGTTTAACATCACAACCAGCACTGGCGGTTCTGATCGTTCAATGGTGCCAATTGGTGCTTACGAGCGTGTTATGCCGTTAGACATTCTTCCAACTATGCTGCTACGTGACCTGCTTTCAGGCGACGTTGATGGCGCACAATCATTAGGTGCGTTAGAGCTAGATGAAGAAGATTTAGCATTGTGTACTTTCGTATGTCCAGGCAAGTATGACTATGGTTCATATCTTCGCGACTGTTTAGATACGATCGAGAGGGAAGGCTAATGAGCTTGAAGAATTTTTTCGAACGTATCGAGCCTGATTTTGAAAAAGGCGGGAAATACGAAAAATGGTATGCCCTGTTTGAAGCGGTATACACGGTATTTTATACCCCAGGTAAGGTGAACCGTGGACGTACTCACGTTCGTGATAACATCGACCTAAAACGTATCATGATCACCGTTTGGGCGTGTACTTTCCCTGCAATGTTCATGGGTATGTACAACGTTGGTCTACAAGCGCAAGATGCCTTAATTGCTGGTTTTGGTACGCCAGACGTATGGCAAGTAGACTTATTCGGACTGTTCGGTACTGAACTGACTAAAGATGCTGGCTGGACCACCCTCATGTGGTATGGCGCCTGTTTCTTCCTACCTATATATGCCGTGACTTTTATTGTCGGTGGTTTCTGGGAAGTATTGTTTGCATCAGTTCGTGGACACGAAGTTAACGAAGGCTTCTTTGTTACCTCGGTGCTTTTCGCATTGACGCTACCTGCAACTATTCCGTTATGGATGGTGGCTCTAGGTATCACCTTTGGTGTGGTAGTTGCGAAAGAAATCTTTGGTGGTACAGGTCGTAACTTCCTTAACCCTGCATTAGCGGGGCGTGCTTTCTTATTCTTTGCTTATCCGCTAAACATGTCAGGCGACACCACTTGGGTTGTAGCTGACGGTTTCTCTGGTGCAACAGCACTGAGCCAAGCAGCAGCGGGTCACTTAAGCTATGCGTTTGATCAAAGCTGGTGGGATGCGTTCCTAGGTTTCATTCCTGGTTCTATGGGTGAAGTTTCTACGATTGCTATCTTGCTTGGTGGTTTAGTGATCATCTACGCACGTATCGCATCTTGGAGAATCGTATCAGGTGTGATGCTAGGTATGATTGCGGTATCTACACTATTGAATGTCATCGGTAGTGACACTAACCCAATGTTTGCGATGCCTTGGTACTGGCACCTTGTATTAGGTGGTTTTGCCTTTGGTATGATGTTTATGGCAACTGACCCTGTATCTGCTTCATTTACTAACAAAGGTAAGTGGGCATACGGTATGTTGATCGGTGCAATGGTGGTGTTTGTTCGTGTGATCAACCCAGCATTCCCAGAAGGTATGATGTTGGCGATTCTGTTTGCTAATTTGTTTGCACCTTTATTCGATCACTTCGTCGTACAAGGTAACATTAAGCGGAGGATCGCTCGTGGCTAACGCAAATAAAGATTCATTCAGCAGAACCCTACTCGTTGTAGTTGGTCTATGTTTGGTTTGTTCTATTTTGGTATCAGCTGCAGCGGTAATGCTTAAGCCTATCCAAGATGACAACAAAAGCTTTGACCAGCAAAAATACATTTTAGAAGCGGCAAACCTACTTGATACTCGTAATCTGACCATGACTAAAGCTGAAGTTAAAAAGCTTTACGATGCGCGTATTACAGCAAAAGTAGTAAACCTAAAAACAGGTGACTTTGTTAACGGTATCGACGGTAATACCTTCGATATGGACAAAGCAGCTCGTGACCCTAAAAACTCTTTTGTTCCTAAGAACGACATTGCATCAGTTAAGCGTGTAGCGAATGATGCGGTTGTTTACTTGGTTCGTAACGAACAAGGCAAACTAGAGACCATCATTTTACCTGTTAAAGGTTACGGTCTTTGGTCAACAATGTACGCATTCCTTGCGGTTAAGCCTGACATGAACACAATTGAGAACTTGGTTTACTATAAGTTTTCAGGCAGTGGTGAAACTCCAGGTCTTGGTGGTGAAGTACAAAATCCTAAGTGGATTGCTAAGTGGAATGGCAAGAAGTTATACGATGATAAAGGCAACTTAGCGATTAAAGTCACTAAGAACCCTGCAGAAGCGATGACGGTACATGGTGTTGATGCACTTTCTGGTGCAACGCTAACCAGTAATGGTGTACAGCACTCACTAACGTTCTGGTTAGGTAACGAAGGCTTTGCTCGTTTCATCGAGAAAGTTCGTAAAGGAGGGCTAAGCTAATGGCTAACGCTAAAGAGCTAAAATCAGTTTTAACTGGTCCTATTATCAGCAACAACCCGATTGCTCTGCAAATCTTGGGTGTATGTAGTGCGCTTGCGGTAACCAGTAAAATGGAAACCGCCTTGGTAATGACCTTGGCATTGACCGCAGTGACGGCGTTCTCGAACCTGTTTATCTCAATGATCCGTGAACAGATCCCAAGCAGCGTTCGTATCATCGTGCAAATGACCATTATTGCGTCATTGGTAATCGTGGTAGACCAAGTACTACAAGCGTTCGCTTATGATGTAGCGAAGCAGCTTTCGGTATTCGTTGGTTTGATCATTACTAACTGTATCGTAATGGGTCGTGCTGAAGCCTACGCAATGAAGACTCCACCAATGATGAGTTTCATGGATGGTATCGGTAACGGTTTAGGTTACGGTGCAATCCTTCTTGCAGTTGGTTTTGTTCGTGAATTGTTCGGTAACGGTAGCTTATTCGGTATCGAAATCATGAAAAAGATTTCGGAAGGCGGCTGGTATCAACCAAACGGTCTGTTACTGCTTCCACCAAGTGCGTTCTTCTTGATTGGTATTCTGATCTGGATCATCCGTACTTACAAGCCTGATCAAGTTGAAGCGAAAGGGTAAGAACGATGGAACATTATATTAGTTTATTCATTCGCTCTGTTTTCATTGAAAACATGGCACTGTCATTCTTCCTAGGTATGTGTACTTTCTTGGCCGTATCTAAGAAAGTAACGACTTCTATGGGCTTGGGTGTTGCGGTAATCGTAGTATTGGCGATTTCTGTACCAGTAAACCAAATCATCTACCAAGCATTGTTGGCTCCAGGCGCACTTAAGTGGGCAGGTTTCCCAGATGCTGATTTGAGCTTCCTTAAGTTCATCACCTTTATCGGTGTAATTGCGGCTCTAGTACAAATTTTGGAAATGACTTTAGATAAGTACTTCCCACCTTTGTACAACGCACTAGGTATTTTCCTACCGCTAATCACCGTAAACTGTGCAATCTTCGGTGCAGTTTCATTCATGGTTGAGCGTGATTACAACCTAACTGAAAGCGTAGTGTTCGGTATTGGTTCTGGTGTAGGTTGGGCTCTGGCTATCGTTTTACTTGCGGGTATCCGTGAGAAAATGAAGTACGCAGACGTACCTGATGGTCTTCGTGGTCTAGGTATTACCTTTATCACAGCGGGTCTAATGGCCTTAGGTTTCATGTCTTTCTCTGGCGTCTCTTTATAAGACGCCTTAGGCCAGACCTTTAAAGGATAAGTTAATGGATATTGTAATTTTAGGTGTAGGTATGTTCACCTTGATCGTCCTAGCTTTGGTATTAGTGATTCTATTCGCTAAGTCAAAACTGGTTGCATCAGGCGATATTACCATTGGCATCAACGGCGATGCTGACAAAGCCATTAAAACCGCAGCGGGCGGTAAGTTATTAGGCGCATTAGCTGAAAGCGGTATTTTCGTTTCTAGTGCTTGTGGTGGCGGTGGCTCATGTGGTCAGTGTCGTGTAAATGTTAAGTCTGGTGGTGGTGATATTCTTCCAACCGAACTTGACCACATCACTAAAGGTGAAGCGCGTAACGGTTGTCGTCTATCATGTCAGGTTAACGTGAAAACCGACATGGAAATCGAATTAGACGAAGAAATCTTCGGTATCAAGAAGTGGGAATGTGAAGTTATCTCTAACGATAACAAAGCGACCTTCATTAAAGAACTTAAGCTTGGTATCCCTGATGGTGAATCTGTACCTTTCCGTGCAGGTGGTTACATTCAGATTGAAGCACCAGCTCACCATGTTAAATATGCAGACTTCGATGTTCCTGAAGAGTATCGTGGTGACTGGGAGCACTTTGGCTTCTTCAAGCTAGAGTCTAAAGTTGACGAAGAAACCATTCGTGCTTACTCAATGGCGAACTACCCAGAAGAAGAAGGCATCATCATGTTGAACGTGCGTATTGCTACGCCACCGCCACGTGATTTAAGCCTACCTTGCGGTAAGATGTCATCGTACATCTGGAGCCTAAAAGCGGGTGACAAGGTAACCATCTCTGGTCCATTCGGTGAGTTCTTCGCGAAAGAAACTGACGCTGAAATGGTATTCGTTGGTGGTGGTGCTGGTATGGCGCCAATGCGTTCTCACATCTTCGATCAGCTTAAACGTCTTCAGTCTAAGCGTAAGATGAGCTTCTGGTATGGTGCTCGTTCTAAGCGTGAGATGTTCTATGTTGAAGACTTCGATGGTCTAGCGGCAGAGAACGATAACTTCGACTGGCACGTAGCCCTTTCTGATCCACAACCAGAAGATAACTGGGACGGATACACTGGCTTCATCCACAACGTATTGTATGAAAACTACCTGCGTGACCATGAAGCACCAGAAGATTGTGAGTTCTACATGTGTGGTCCTCCAATGATGAACGCTGCTGTTATTGGCATGCTAAAAGATCTTGGTGTAGAAGACGAAAACATCCTACTTGATGATTTCGGTGGCTAATTAGCCTGAATTTCTACCTAAAAGCCGTAAGATATAAAGTCTTACGGCTTTTTTATTGGTATTATTGCATGGTATTTATTGGTCTTAATTGGCCTTAAAAAGTTAACTCTGCTTCTAATTTTTCAGTTCTAAGGACTTTAGTAATGAATTGGCTGGTAAAACAAAAATATTGGTTATTATTAGTATCGTTATTTACTTTAAGTGTAGTAACAGGATGTAGCAAGCCTGCGAATGATGTTGCATTGGCGGGTAATACCATGGGGACGACTTACCACATTAAATTTGTCCCTAATGACAACGTACCAGATCCCAAAGCATTACAAGCGGAAATTGATACTGCGTTAGAGCTGGTCAATGACCAGATGTCTACTTACCGCCCAAATTCAGAGTTATCTCGTTTTAACAAGTTAAAACAAGGTCAGAGTATTACTGTCTCTGCTGATTTAGTTAAGGTACTGAAAGCATCAAAGCTGTTACAAAAACAGTCTCATGGGACTTTAGATATTACTGTTGGTCCATTAGTTAACCTTTGGGGTTTTGGTCCAGATAAACCGAAAGTAGAGCCACCACCACAAGCTCAAATCGATGCCGCTAAAGCCAAAATTAACATTCATGCGATCGAGATTAATGGTTTAACTTTGACTAAAGGCAGTAAAGATTTATACGTTGACTTATCAACCATTGCCAAAGGCTTCGGCGTAGATAAAGTATCGAGCATAATGGACAAATACCACATCAGTGGTTATTTGGTTGAAATTGGTGGAGAGTTAAAAGTAAAAGGCACGAAAACGGACGGTAGTGCTTGGCGTATTGCGGTAGAAAAACCAGTGTCGAATGAACGTGCCGTTCAAGAGGTTATTCAGCCGGGTAACATGGCAATGGCGACATCTGGAGATTACAGAAACTACTTTGAAGAGAACGGAAAACGCTATACTCACATTATTGATCCTAATACTGGCTACCCAGTTCAGCATAAGCTGGTATCTGCGACCGTATTACATCCATCGTGTATGATGGCAGATGGTTACTCTACATCCATGATGGTATTGGGGACAAAGCGTGCATTAGAGCTTGCTAAAAAAGAGAACTTAGCGATAATGCTCATCGAAAAACATAAAGATGGTTTCAAGGTTATCTATAGTGATGCTTTTAAACCGTATGTACCAAGTTCGAAATAGTTAGAATTATTCGGAGCAAGTATGAGCACCTTTATCGCCGCCTTTGTAGTATTGCTAGTATTTTTTTTATTGATGTCTATTGGCTACCTTGTAAAGCGTAAAGCCGTTGAAGGTAGTTGCGGTGGTTTAGGCGCTATTGGTATTGAGAAAGCATGCGATTGTGATGATCCCTGCGACCGTCGTAAGCGTCGTATGGAAAAAGAGCAAGCTCGGAAAGAAATGCTCGAGAAAAACCGAATTATCTAGTTATTAGAAAGGCTCCATTCGGAGCCTTTTTGCTATCCATAACCTCAGCTCTGTATAACGAAATCAGTAACATTATGATTTACGATACAAACCTTAGGTTATCCATATACTTTGAGCCACGACTTTCTGATTTCAACGGCAGCTTTCTAAGCTTGTGCCATACTCAATTTATTTGGGTTTGTGGGAGCATAAATGAAAGCTTGGGAAATAAATGAGCCCTTTTTAGTTTCAGTGTTGATCCCCGCGAAAGATGAAGCGGAAAATATTCCCAATTTGATCAAAGAAGTTCATGTGGCTCTTTCTGAAATATGTCCATTTGAAGTCGTGCTGGTCAGTGATGGCTGCATAGATGCCACTGGTGACTTGTTTATTACCCACTGTGAGCTGTTACAAATTGAAGCTCAGCTTGTCGAAAATCAAGCGAGTGTTGGACAGTCTACCGCGCTTTATCAAGCCGCCCAAAAAGCTCGTGGAAAATGGTTAGTCACCATAGATGGTGACGGTCAAAACAATCCAGCTGACATTCCATTACTTATGGAACAAGCCCAAAAACTACCAGAAGATAAAGACTATTGCATTACTGGTTTTCGACACCAACGCAAGGACACCTCATGGAAACGACTTCAATCTAAGATTGCTAATTTTATTCGTAATGCCATCTTACATGACGATGTCCCAGACACTGGTTGTGGCTTAAAGCTAATTCCCAAGATGACTTGGCAAAAACTGCCTTACTTTGATCATATGCATCGTTATTTACCTGCCCTTATAAAGCGAATGGGAGGACAGATAAAAGTTGTGCCTGTTTCTCATCGGGATCGGGCTTTCGGAGTTTCAAAATATACAGCGTGGAATCGAGTTTGGGTTGGTATTGTTGATTTGTTTGGGGTTCGCTGGTTAGTGAAGCGTAGTCGTTGCCCCGTAGTGCAATCACACACCATTTTAAGTAAAACGGAATACAGATGAGCCGCAGCGTGTTACTTCTCAGTGCATTGATGTTGGTTTTGATTGCTGCCCTTCAATTTGGCGTGTTTGGTAATACGGATGTTCATTTAAAGTTGGTATCAATATTTTCTCATGCTGGATGGTCGGGGTGGGGACTCTTTATTGTCGTGAGTATTTTGTTTACTGCCATTGGTGGCGCAAGGCAAATGATTGCATTGGCTTGTGGTGCGGTACTAGGTGGTGTTTGGGGGAGCTTACTTTCTACACTTCTGACATTACTGGGGTCATTACTAACCATCTTTTACATTAGGCAATTCGGTGGTCGGTGGTTTAAAAAGCGATATCAATCTAAGCTGGAGTTAGTGACATCACTCATGCAAAAACGCACTTGGTTATGGATATGCGCAATTCGTTTAATGCCCATTGGCAGTAACTTGCTTACCAATATTGCTGCGGCTTTAAGTCAATTACCTCTTGGTGGCATTCTCTTCGGTAGCTTTATTGGTTATCTCCCACAAATGATGTTGTTTAGTTTTGTGGGGGCGGGCATTGCACAAACGGATAGCATTCAATTATGGCTAAGTCTTGCTTTGTTGGTAATTTCTACTTTAATTGGTAGTTACCTATATAAAACTGTGGTTATGCCTCAGTTGAAAATAAACCAAGATCTTCAGTCGAATCAAACCCATCAGCAGTCAGATGATGTTAATCACAGCAAGGATATTGATACCTACTCTTGAGTTTTATCATAGGCACTTTCTAGCTCTGAGTAGAAAAGGGATTAACCATGCAAATCAAAGCAGAGCAAAAATGGCTGTTTATCGTATTTGTCGCTTTAGCTGTTGTACTCGTGGCTGGGTTAGGGCTGCGCTTTCCTTGGCCTGCTGATGAACCAAGATTTGCTCAAGTCGCAAGAGAAATGTTGCAATCTGGTCAGTGGCTATTTCCGAGCCGAGCAGGGGAGTATTACCCTGACAAGCCGCCTGTTTTTATGTGGTTGATTGCTGTTTTTTATCAACTAACGGGCAATTTAAAAGTCGCTTTTTTATTGCCAAGTGCTTTTGCTGGGTTCTTAACAGCTTATATGGTCTACGATCTTAGTAAGCGACTCTATGACCACAAAGTTGCTTTCACAGCTTTATTAATTCTTATCGCAACTCCCCAATTTCTTATTCAAGCGAAGACGGCACAAATCGATATGACCCTGTGTTTTTTTACCACTGTAGGTTGTTATGGGATGGTACGTTATTTTATTTTAGGTAATGGGCTACGCTGGCTCTATCTTGGCGCCAGCGCGATGGGGTTAGGGATAATCACTAAAGGTGTTGGTTTTTTACCTCTGCTAATGTTTATTCCCTTACTGGTATGGTTTCGAAATTATCAAACCCCACACAGGCCTTGGAATGCGTTAGTCTGGTTGACACCGGTGATTATGCTAGCTGTAGTCGCTTTATGGCTGCTTCCAATGCTTCATATTGTTGATAACAGTGGCTCTGCTGATTTAGTGTCATACAAAAACAATATTCTCTTCAAACAAACGGCAGAGCGCTACGCTAACGCTTGGCATCACATTAAGCCGTGGTATTACTATATCTCACAGGTCATGCCATTTTTATGGCTGCCATTATTTATCATGCTACTGGCTGGTGGACGCACTACACTGGACGTTATAAAACAAGATAAGGTCGTTAAAACACTATTTGTATGGGCGATATTAGTCGTCGTGTTCTTCTCTATTTCGGCGGGTAAACGTGCCGTCTATATTCTGCCAGCGCTTCCCATGCTATCAATTGTTGGGGCGGTATGTTGGCTGCGTTTAACGAAAATGGAATTGGGACGGTGGATAAGCCAAGCGTTATGGACGATATATGTATTGCTTATGGTTATTGCAATCATATTACTGTCAGCATTTTATTTTGGCTTGCTGGATATTCCACAGAAAAATCTCGTGTATAAGCCTTTATTTGAACAAGCGTATTGGCCTGTGGTGATTGCATCAATCGTAGGTGTTGGCTTTTGTATTTGGCAGCGTAAAAAAGATATTTTTATACAACTTTCAACGTTAACTATTGGGGCTTGGTTAGTCACGGCATTATTGATTTGGCCTGCGATAGATCCTTATCGAACGCCTGAAAAAATAATGAAAAAAGTCGCTCAAACCTTACCTCAAGATTCTGAGCTGGGGTTAGTGAAGTTCAAAGAGCAGCTACTCATGTTTGTCGACAGACCTGTCACTCAGTTTAGCTACCTTGCTCCTGATAAAGTGCAGTTTGAGCGAGCGTGGCAATGGCAAGCTCAGCAGGAAAACCGCTATATTTTGACCTCATCTGAAGCTAGCTTAAGTTGTTATACCCTGAAAGGAGCGATTCATTTAGGTGAAGCCCATCGACGTCAATGGTATTTACTTTCTGATAAGCAAAGGCTCTCAACTTGTCCTAAGCCAAGTGTGATGAAAACATATCATTACACACCCAGTAGCCAGATTGGCTTTCAATAGTTTATTTTAACCATAATTACCCATATACTGTTGTTATATACAGTGTATGGGGGTGGCGATGACTAAGTGCAGAAAAATCATTCATGTTGATATGGATTGCTTTTATGCCGCTGTGGAGATGAGGGACTTTCCTGAATATCGCGGCAAGCCTTTAGCTGTAGGCGGAAGCCGTCAAACTCGTGGTGTGATCAGTACCAGTAATTATGAAGCCAGAAAATACGGTGTACGATCAGCAATGCCCACCCAGCAAGCTCTTAAACTATGTCCTCATTTGATTTTAGTTGCGGGACGGATGCAGGTTTACAAAGACATATCCAAGCAAATTCGAGCTATTTTCCAAAAGTATACTGACATTATTGAGCCACTTTCTTTGGATGAAGCCTATCTAGATGTCACCGATTGTAAACAACATCAAGGCTCTGCGACCTTGATTTCCGAAGCGATCCGAGAAGAAATATTTAGAGTGACTCAACTGACAGCGTCTGCGGGCGTTGCTCCGATTAAGTTTTTAGCCAAAGTCGCTTCAGATATCAATAAGCCCAATGGTCAATGTGTGATTTCTCCTGATCAAGTCGATGATTTTTTAAAAACATTACCACTGAGAAAAATCCCTGGTGTCGGCAAAGTCACAGAAGAAAAGTTATTAGGGATGGGGCTTAAAACCTGTGCAGATGTTCAAGCATACGATCGTCAATCATTGTTAAAACGATTTGGAAAGTTTGGAGAAGTGATCATAAACCGCAGCTTTGGACGCGACGACAGGGCTATCGTTTCTCACCGTGAACGAAAATCAGTAGGCGTGGAAACCACTTTGTTGCAAGACATATACACATTAGAGCAATGCCAATCTGTATTAGTTAAGCTCATTGATGAGTTAAGACGTCGAGTTGAACGGAATGCTGCCGAGCGTGAAATCAATAAACAAGTGGTAAAACTAAAATTTTCAGACTTTGTACAAACAACGGTTGAGCACCAAACTGAATCAAT
The DNA here is from genome assembly GCF_004358445.1 of Parashewanella tropica. NCBI lineage: Bacteria > Pseudomonadati > Pseudomonadota > Gammaproteobacteria > Alteromonadales > Shewanellaceae > Parashewanella > Parashewanella tropica. The sequence goes on along the minus strand of NZ_CP037951.1, from coordinate 3,282,797 downwards.
TCAAGAACAAGGCCTGTTTCAATTATTAGAGCAAGCCTATGAAAGAGGCGAAGGTAAAGGTATTCGCTTAATTGGAGTTTCTGTTGGTTTGCGCTCGAAACAAATAATAGAAAGTGGTAATGAACAATTGCAATTACCTTTTGAGCTATAAAGGAAATTGGTTGATTTTTGTGTATTTAACATTCGTAGTAATGTTGATGATGTTTAATGATTTAGTTAAATGAATTGTGTTTTTAGTTCTTTGTAGTGAATACTGTTGTTTTCTTTGGTGATGGTTGATTTCTAAATCGGTTTTTTTAAGAATTGATTTTTACAAAAAAATAACAAAGTCTCCGATGGAATCAATTAAGCGCTCTCTCAGTTTACAACTGGTCGTCATGATCGTTAGCCCTTTGGCTCTTCTTCTCACCCTTGTTGCGGGCTATCTTGTTCATAATGAAAGCGAACGCACTCGAACTAACATCGATAATGATATTGAAGCGTTAGTTACTCTAAAATCGACAGAGATCAGTAACTACTTTGTGGCCAAAGGCCAAATAATTCATACGCTTTTCTCTCAGCCTGAGCTGGTGGAATGGATAGATAATTACCGAGATCGTGGTAGTGATATTAGTCAAGACGCTAAATATCAAAAAACAGTGCAATATTTTTCTTATCTGACTGATCATGATGTCGATATTAAAGCGGTATTTTTTGGCTCAGCTCATACCTTCGAATACTTTGACACTTCCGGTCGTTACGATGGCGACCCTAATTATTACACCAACAAACGACCTTGGTGGCAGCAAGCTATAGACAAAGGTGGACTGTTTGTTGGCGAGCCTGCTGTAGACGCGAATGACGGTTCAATTTCTTCTACGGTAAAAACCTTAATTAAAAACAAACAAGGTGATCTGATTGGTATTGGAGGAATGGATATTCTGGTGGATACCATAGGAAAAAACCTATTAGCGTCGATTAAATATCAAAATCAAGGTCAGGCGTTTTTAGTTACTGATCAAGGAAAACTGGTATTTTTTAAAGACTTTAATGCATCACTTCCTCCAAGTTCAATGCTGGCGAAAGTAGACAACTCATTTTCGCAAACTCAAGGTTTCTCAAAACTACAATCGCAAATATTATCGAACACACAGGGTGTTGCTGAAGTCACTTATAAAGGCGTGCCACAAAGAGTCACCTTTATGAGCGTTAAAGGTGATTATCCCAAACAGCATTGGCATCTTGCTTTTATGTTACCGACAGCCGTGATTGAGGCTCCGGTGAGTCAAGCGGTGTGGAATGCCACCTTAATCTCACTCGCCATCATCGCTTTAGTGGGGTTTATGGTATGGGGAATGTTGCAGCCGTTTCGTCAACAATTGAATAAGTTAGTGCAATCTATGGAAGACATTGCTCAAGGCGATGGTGATTTATCCAGACGAATAGAACTAGACCGTCAAGATCAGCTTGGGCGATTAAGTCGTGCCTTCAACCTCTTTGCTGAAAAAGTGCAAAACATGCTTAAGGGCACATTAGAACAAACCCAAAAAGTGAATCAAGGTGTTGAAGAGATCCGAGCCGAATATGAGCAAGCGTTAGACAATGTGACAGAGCAGAAACGTCAAATTGATTCTGTGGCAACGGCAGCCAGTGAGATGGCACACACCAGCCAAGATATGGCGAACAGTGCCAAGCGCAGCAGTGAATTTGCTGATAACGCCCATCATCAAGCCGAAGAAGGTGGTGAAATTGTAAGCTTAGCGGCGAAAGGCTTGTATGATATGTCGCAACAAGTCATTGAAGCATCGGATGTGGTACGAGAGTTAAGGGATAGTTCTGAACAAATTGGTGAAGTACTTAGCGTTATTCGTGGTATTGCTGAGCAAACGAATTTACTGGCTCTAAATGCTGCCATTGAGGCGGCTCGTGCTGGTGAGCAAGGTCGAGGTTTTGCAGTTGTTGCAGATGAAGTGCGAACATTGGCATCCCGAACTCAAGACTCAACCGCGAATATTCAAACCATTATTGCCACACTTCAACAGAGTGCCCATAAAGCTGAGAGCGTGATGCAAGAATGCGTTGATCAAGCTAAGACGGGGGAAAATCTTACTTCCCAAGTAGAGAAAACGTTAACGGGAATAACCGAAGCCGTCAGTGCCATTAAAGCGCAAACCACAGACATTACTGTTGCTGTTAGTCAGCAGGCGGTCACAGCAGAAGATGTTGCTGTTAATGCTGAGCAAGTAAGAGAATTATCGGAAGAATCACTAAAGTCTAATCAGCAACTAAACCAAACGATTCAACTATTTGAAGAAGCGACTCAAGATCTGAATCAAAATATCGGTCAGTTTAAAATTTAACGCTTAATTGAAAAATCAGTGCCAAAGGAAGGCTACGATGAACGTTATTCAGAAAAACTATTACCAAAGCCTAATGCTGGGCATAAAAGTGTTGATGAACATTTTGCCTATACCGAAACCATTATTGCTTTCAGGTGCAGGCTCTACATCAACGCTACTTGAGTTAGTGGCAAACTCTCAAGGGCGAAGAGTCTTTTTGGTATCTGACAAAACCTTATCAAAGCTTGGCATTGTCAAATCTGTTGAAGAGCAATTATTAAATCAAGGGTGTGATGTCATTGTTTATGATGAGGTAGAGCCTGATCCGTCTGAGCGTTTAATCGATCAAATGGTCATTTTGGCGAGCCAATCCAAAGCCGAAGTGGTTCTTGCATTAGGTGGTGGCTCTGTGATTGATGCCGCAAAGATTGTCGCTATTTTATCTGGAACAATCAAGCGAGTGAGCCAAATTACAGGTGTATTAAAGGTTTGGCGGCGAAACCTTCCTTTATTTGTCGTGCCAACAACCGCAGGTACAGGCTCTGAAGTCACCATGACTTCAGTGGTCACCATGAGTAACGGTTTAAAAAAGCCTGCGGTTTCACCAGCGCTTGTTCCTATGGCGGCGGCATTAGATGCAGATCTTATGTTGGGTCTCCCTTCGCCAATCACTGCGGCTACAGGAATGGACGCGTTAACTCATGCCATTGAAGCTTATTTGTCGACTCATGCCGACAAGGAAACCGATGATTACGCAATCACTGCCATTAAGTTGATTTTCAAAAATTTACCCATCGCATATCAAAACGGAAGTGAAATTCAAGCACGGCAAGCCATGGCTAACGCGAGTTCTTACGCTGGGTTAGCTTTTAATAAAGCCATAGTTGGATATGTACATGCCATCGCACATCAGTTGGGGGCTCTCTACCATGTGCCTCATGGCTTAGCCAATGCTATAGTTTTGCCTTATATTTTGGAATTTTATGCTGATACGTGTGAAGAGCGGTTATCAAAGCTAGCGATTGCAATAGGTATTGATGGAGATAACCAGCAAGAGCTAGCTCAGGCTTTCATTCACGCTGTGAAAGATCTAAGTAGCACATTGAACATCCCAACTGTCGTAAAGGAACTAAAACAATCTGATCTACAAAGAATATGCGAGCTTGCCCTTAAAGAGGCCCATAATTTATATCCCGTCCCCAAATATATGTCGGAGCAGGATTGTTTGAAGCTATTGTCTTGTTTAATTGATAAAAGGTAAAACTCTCAAGTCTGAAAATAGTGCTTGCTTTTAACTTTACAGTGGCTTAAATACCGTTTACTTCTCTGATTAATCTTGATTCATCCTTGTTTATTTCGACATAACATCATCTAAAGTGAAGCTACTTTATCAATATCAAGCTTTATTTATGAGTGCAGACGGTTACAGTTATGCAGCTAAGGCCGCATATCAAAGAGTTTACCCTGAACAGTGGTACGATACTGCCAGTGCGACGCAAAAGACTTCTCCACCCCATATTTGGAAGGGTTTGACCGGTCAATTTGCTGTGCGTCGAATCAACGGAGATGAAAAAAAGCTTACTGGATTTTTAAAAACTAACCCAAATATTTGTAATGAAAAAGGGCAAAACTTTTTTCATCTATGTGTCCTTGAAGGGGAGAGTAATAATTTACATTTATTGAAAGAAAACCATGTGGACATTAATGCACGAGATAATGATGGAAAAACGCCTTTAGACTATGCGTATGAAATGCGCAGGGGCACAATGATTGCCACACTGCACTCTCTTGGGGCTGAAAAAAGGTTGAGACACAACCCTTTTCAAGTTCAAACGAAAACTCACTCTCGATTACCTCCAAAAGCCTCCAGTCATGGCTATCGCTATAAAGCCGATGAAAGTAAGGTTGCTATCGTCTCTCAATTTACGATTCTAGATAAAGAAAGATTGATTGAACTTGTACAATGTCATGGTGGAGATATACCGTACTTTCAAGGGAAAACGATAGTTCAACTATTAGCTGAATATGGACGTTTCGATGTATTAGGGAGCATTGAACAAGATTGTCCCAGACTTGTGAATGTCTCATCACTCAAGCTTCCATTTAAGCAAGCTCTAGCATGTGGCTGTATGACGTTAGCTACGCAAGAAGGCGTTCAGCTATGTTTTCGCTATTTTGAAGTTATGGTTAAAGAAGAGCAATCATCACTGACTTACCAGCTCATTGTATTAATTAGTCAGTGCAATCTTCTTAGAGACCTTTGTTATTTATGTCTACAAATAAAAGCCAAAGATGAGTTGTTATTTGCTATCGAGTTATTGCAAAAAAAGAAAGTGTTTTAGTAAAAGAGTCGGACATACCTTTTTTCATTTCTTTACTTAAATTGAAATGGGAGAATCACGTCATTTCCCTTATTAATGCACTTAAAACTGTCGAAGAGTGTAGAGGTTTTAATCAAAGGGTATTGAATGAAGCCATTGCTAGTGGATATTTATCCCTTGATAACTTGAAGTTACTTCTAGATAAATCAGATATTAATGGTATCGATTCAGAGGGGCATACTGCCTTATATTTTGCCTGCAAGCATCGACAACAAGCGATTATCTCGTATTTACTTAGACACCATGCAGATCCAACTCATTGCGCGGCTGATCGTCGTTCAGCAATGATGCTGGTTGCTCAGCATGGTGCTCATGATATTTTACTTGAATTTGCCAGTTATGGCTTTGTTTGGCACAAAGATAAAAGCATTAGAAGTGCAGTATGGAAAAATATTGTTAAGCAAAAGGTTGCAAAAGCTGAGAACGATGTGTTTTTCGAGTTTATGCAAGACGCCGATGAAGAACAGTTGATACAGATGTTTGAGGCTGGCTGTTCAATAGAGTTTATCGAGCAAAACGGTGCCCCTGAGCTATACCATTCAGTATCTTTGGAGCAATTTACCACAATAAAGGAGAGGTTTAGAACATTAAAACAGGAGCTTACGCTTAATGGAAGTCAGCAGGCTGAAGCAGATCTAATAACCTGTAGGCAGTTATTCGCTAGAAACCGACAACAAGCCAACTTGTTATTAAAAAAGGTTTTTAGTTCTAATGAAAAAGAACTTATTCGATTTTTTATTTCAGAAGTTGGAATTTTAACACTGCTATCTCCACCTACTCTATCTGCAAATGTTACTGTTGTTACTTTGAAAGATGACCCTTGTTATTTACAAAAATGTCGTGAATCACTGAGGTGTATACCAAGTGCAAATTTTATAACGCTTGAAATGAATAGGAGAAGCCATTTATTAGAGTTTGATTTTATAAAGTTGACCCCCATGACTGATGAAAAAGAATGTATTATTCATGTAATTGGACATGGTCCTACGCCTTTGGGTAGCTCTGGCCAAAGTTTTTCGGCAAACTTCTTACATCTTTTTGAGCAACTTCGTCTACCTGAAAATACGCCTATAACATTGTATTTCCACTGCTGCCAGCAAGCCGTGGATATGATGAAAGGTAACAACCCTTTCTTATCTGAAATGTTACTTGAATTGGCAAAAAATCAAAGATACCCGAAGGTGGTATCGTCAACCGTAAATATTTATCTGAGTATTGATGGTATAAATTCGCTGGCGGCAAAATGTGAAAAAAATATAGATGGCTCTAGAGAAGTTAAGTTATGGCAAGGCAGTAAAGTTTGGTTAGAGCCAAGCTTTCAAAAAAAGCAGGGGTTTAAAGGCATATCAACGAAAAACTATCGCAGTGATTTTATTAAAGTATTGCAATACGATAAGGACCAGAAAATCATTCGTGAACGTGATAAATCCACTCAATCTGATGATCCACAGGGGCTAGTTTCTCTTATTTAGCGGTGTTGTTATCGGTTGATGAAGACCAAAAAGAATGCTGCAACGGCTAATACGACTAAACAACTAAAAGTCAAAATCATTCCCCAAAATCGAGCTTGAAGCGTATGATTTGAAATCGCAAATGCATGCATACATCGACCAATGATGAATATGCTACCAATTAAATGCGTAAACAGAGGAGACTGAGAAAGATATTCAAAGCTGAATAACAGAATTAAAAAAATAGGAATGTATTCGCTAGCGTTGCTCATTGCTGCACGGGCTGCAGCAAGATCTTGATTCCCTCCATTACCAATGCTAATTCGGTGCTTTCTTCTAAGTGAAATTACCTTGAATGCCAATGTGATCAGCAGCAAAGTAAGAAGTGCGGCATATATTGGAGAAACCATTATCAACATCCTTATTCTGTTTTTGACCAATAATTCACCAGAGGTCAAGTCGCCATTAAGTGTTCTTATACTATGATGCGGTTAAATTAACTTCAACCACTGTTACGAGGGGGAGTTATGTCTGCATCACCGGAAGCCGTTTCAAGTTCTGATTTACTACCGCAGTTTCCTTCAAATGAGGAAGGGAAAGCCTGTGATAGTCAGCAGTACAATGAATTTGAATTACAGAAAAAAGAGAGTGATGAACAAGAGGAACTGTTTCACAATCATCAACCCAGCCCTCCAACTCATGTAAATGTTCCCCCTGAGTTTAAAGCTAGAAAAAGGCTTTTAGGGGCGGAGATAACTCGTACTGTCACGGCACCTTTAATTGATAAAAAAGAGCAACTGTTGAAGTTATTGGATTCAGAGCCAAGTCTACAAGCGGCATTCTTAACTTGTGCTAGACATTCAAAAGAAATGGCACTGGTAATTTCAGTCGCTGACGTTCGAAAAATACATGAACACCAAATGAAACGCTGGGGATATTTATCAATAGGCGTCATAGTGGGGTTATTGTTTTTAAGCACTAAACAGCCTCAAGCCAATCAACCACCAAATGCAATTGAAAACAATGAGAAAGCGAAAGAACTGTGGACTGAACTGACCCTATATGGCTGTGACAGCTTTACTCAAGCATTGAATGACACCTTATATGATATTGATCCATTAATTAAGGCACTAAAAAGTGCTGAAGCAAAAGCCCGTTTTATTAGTGAGTTATCGGAAAAATACACAGAAATTGTTCCTGAGGCGGAGCCGTTACAATTACTTAGCGAGGAGACAAATAGTGCAGAACCATCAGAAATTGAGGTTAATGGCGTTAGATGTGAACTCCATAAACAGATCGATTTGCATTCGTTAACGTCGGATGAAGCGCGTTTCGATCTTGTAAAGGCATTGGTTACACACTGGAAACAAGATCATCCCCTTAGTCAGCTGGTGATTTCTGGTTCTAAAGCTTATTTATGCTATACCTCAGAATTAATACCTTATCGACAACCTTATGAGCTGGTGGAGTGGTTATGTTCTTTTCAAGATGATGGTGATTTTATTTCTGTCTGTAAGGCATTGGAGTTAGGGGAGTTTGTCGATTTTAGTGTTTCTCCTCAACATTATAAGGCGCTATTTAGCAAGCATCAGCAGACAAGAGACCAGTGGAAACCCGAAATGACCGCTGCTGAAATATTTAAAAAGCATAGAAATGGTGGAGCATTATCGACAATTGTATTTATGGCAGGGGTAGAGGCTTATCGATACAAGCCCGATACAGGATTAAGTCGTACACTTCGCGTTCAAGTTGTACCGGTTTCAACACTTGAAGCAGCCACAGATACGTTTGAGCTATCGAGAAATTTACTTAACTCTCTTGTCGCTGTGGTAGAGCTTCACGCTCAAAGCAGAACAAATTGGTACATGCCATTAACTGCAGATCAAGCTTTAAGTTATCAGGCTCAACCCCATTCGGATGGAGCAAAAATATGGGCGAGGACTTCTTATCAAAAAGCCGTAGCGGTTTTAAACCTAGTCCCAAAAGATAGGCCTATGACTGAAATAGCAACACGACCTTGGCTACAATTTTTATCTGAAAAATTAGGTGGAAACTGGCAACAAATTGGATTAAGTCGTTATCAAGTGTTTGACGTGATTCCTGAGTTAGAAAGTATGCTGGATTACTGGGATAACAAGCTTGAAGCACAAGAGTCCATTATGAATTTGCCTGATGGATTGTTAGACATTGCGAAAGCGGATTTAGAGCTATTCACTGAACCGTTAACTGTACTCGATACCAAATTAGTGGTTCAAGCTTGTAATCGTAAAATAAAGCTCTCCGAAGCAATGATGGCTTTTAATGGGCACACAGATATATGGGTGTTTTTTAAGCTCTACCCAGAAAATACGATTTCCTTAGATGCCTTGTTTCTTTTAATTCAACTTTTTGAGTTAAAGCCCGATTTACTATTAGAGCTTTGTAACAATAGGCCACTAGTATATAGAGGATTCTACAATGCTTTTAACTGTTGGTTTAAAGAAATATTGGACGATGAAAATGTCAGTTCTAGTGAAATGCGTTGGATAGCGACTCAGAGTAATGTTATCCAAGCCTTAACTGAAGCGAAAGTGACGCAAGATAGCTTACACAAATATGTTTTGGTGCTTAACCCTGAACTGGCAGAAAAATTATCGGATATGAATGGACTTCGTCTCGCTTGGTTTTGTTTTGCATATTATTTCAAAGGAAAGAAAACGGGGCGAGCAACTGCTGCTCTTTTTGATCTAACTAAATCTGGATCGCTTCACAATGCGTTTAGTGGAAAACCAGTGCTTACTTTGGGTAATGAAAAATATTATCTAGTACCAATGCATTACATTGCACCTATATATTTTTATAGAAGTGATGTAGGTCATTGGACAAGCGGGGCAGTATGTGATTTTTGTCAAAATCCACAACAACCAAATTGTGGAAAAACCATTTTCCATATCGATTATCAAACAGAGACAATGTTGCAAGATACTGAACAAACGAGTGTTGCTCATTTCTATAACCCCAAGGGGACAGATAAAGATATCTGCTCAGCGTGTCTTGAAGTTAAATTAACTGAGCAAAAAGCTGAAAAAGGTGAAGCCTTAGAGAAAGAGACAACTTAACATTATTAACGTAAAGCTGTCTCAATCAGTCCGATAACAAATTAAGCTTTAGTAGGAATTCGCTCAAGAACCGCTAATAATAGCTCCCAATATTGACCTACTGTTTCAATCAGTACTTTTTCATCAGGGCCATGTGGATAACGAATCGTTGGGCCAATCGAAACCATATCCATATCTGGGTATGGCTTTTTAAATAGACCACATTCAAGACCAGCGTGGATCACCATGATATCAGGCTCTTTTTTGTAAATGTCATGGTAAGTTTCATTCACCAACGCCATAACTTCTGAGCTGTTATCAGGCTTCCAACCTGGATAAGCCCCGCTAAACTCAACTTCTGCACCAGCCAGCTGAGCTAAAGAGGTTAAGTTACCTTCAACTTGGCTGCGTCCTGAGTCAATGAGAGAGCGGATTAAACATAGGATGCTTACATGTTCGGTTTCAGTTGAAATCACACCTACGTTAAGTGAAGTTTCAACCACGCCTGCAACGTCATCACTCATTCTTTCTACACCGTTAGGGCAGGTGTTAAGTAGAGCGATGAAGTCATCTTGACTTTCTTCTGCCATCACTTGCTTTGGCGTTTCGGTTTCAGAAAGCGTGAAGGTAAAGTCTGGATCGGCAATGGCCAGTTCCGCTCTGACTAACTCTTGGAAGAAAGCGGTGAGCTCTTGTAAACGTGCTACTTTTTCTTCTGGAATTGTAAAGGTGATTTCTGCTTCACGCGGAATGGCGTTACGCAGTGAGCCGCCGGTGAAGTTAGCAAGCTCCAGTGCAAGTTCTTCTGCATGACCAGCTAAAAAGCGTGCTAACAGCTTATTCGCGTTGCCACGTCCCATGTGAATATTCACACCAGAGTGGCCGCCTTTTAAACCTGAAATGGCTAGTTTATAGGGTTTTTGACTTGGCTCAGCCGCTTCCCATGCCATTGGAACCGTGATTTCGGCATCAACGCCGCCAGCACAGCCCATGTAAATTTCGCCTTCTTGCTCTGAGTCGGTATTGATCAGAATATCAGCTTCAAGAACACCAGCTTCTAAACCAAATGCACCTGTCATTCCGGCTTCTTCATCAATCGTCAGTAAGACTTCTAAAGGACCGTGTTTAATATCCGTCGAACCTAGAATAGCCAATGCTGAAGACATACCAATGCCATTATCAGCACCTAGCGTTGTGCCATTAGCCGTAACCCAATCGCCATCAACATAGGCTTCGATTGGATCTGTTTCAAAATCGTGGACTTTGTCGTTGTTTTTTTGTGGCACCATATCAAGGTGGGCTTGAATACAAACAACTTTACGACCTTCCATTCCAGCAGTGGCTGGTTTTTTAATAATTAAGTTACCAACTTTATCTTCAATAAAGTCTAACCCTTTCTCTTTTGCCCAAGCTTGAATATGAGCACTGAGTGCTTGTTCATGTTTGGATGGGTGTGGAATTGAACAAATGGTTTCAAACCATTGCCAGAGAGGTTGAGGGTAGAGTTGATTTAATGCAGTCACAAGAAATCCTATTATAGAAAACGATGCCTCAATAGTACGCCAAATGTTGGATATTCCCAATAGTCACAATTTTACTACGTCAAACTGAAGCGATATAGGCTAAGTAAATTTGCATGTGGCTGTATCGATATTTAGACACTTATACATGTATTTGTAATTTTATTACTTATTGCGCGGTGTTTATATGAAAAATCATATTTATTGTTGTAATAAAATTACCTGTATGTATAATTGAGCCATTAATGAGGTGGGAGTCTTATTGATAGTTTTTATTACCTAATTGTCTAGGTAACATTTTTTAGGAAAGCTTATGGTGTGGTTCATTCTCTGCATTTGAGTTGCACAAATTATAAGCCTTCCTTATCCCGTTTGCATGATGTCTTCGCCTGCTCTATTGAGTGGGCTTTTTTTTTGCCATAAAGAAAATGTTGATTATGTAATTTTGCAACGCTTTAATTGTCTTTTTTTAGGATCTTAGTGTGATTGATGCGGTGTTTATTCATTTTTTGAGGCTGAAACCGATTGGTGGAAGAAAAAAACAAGAAATAGTTGTAATTAAATTACAGGTGTGTATAATTCAAATCATCGGTTAGGCAAGAGAATTCATTCCTACCGAATGTTTTATCCAGGATGGATACCTGACTCCAAGGATCTGAGTAACAAGTTGTTTGTCTCCACGGATTGAGAATTGATGTAGTTCCACGGAATCGAGCCAAGCTTTTATTGAGCATCGAAATTTAACAACTTTGTTAGGAGTACAATTATGTATCAAGGTAACGAAACCCTATATTGGCAAAACACTTGGTTTAATGCTGAAGCCCTGCGCGGCGGGTTATTTACTTTAAAGTTTTAAGGGCTAACTGACCCTAGATTCTATATCGAATCAGTTACCATCAACCCTTGTAGTCCATTTGGACTTTTAACAGATTCAAGTAGCGGTGTCGGAACAAAGTCTTTTTTCTGATGTCGCCAAGTTTAACTCTATCCTTTGTAGAGTTACTTCCTCAAAGAGGCCGCTTGCAAGATGTCTTTGCCTGCTCAATATGAGCAGGTTTTTTTTTGCCCGCCTATCTCTGTGCTACTGTGTCAACAAGTGCCTTAAGTTCTACAAAGTACATGTGTAGTTCTTGTTTGTCAGGTCTGCTCTGAAAATCTAGGACAGTAGGCAGCTTTTGGACAGATGTGCAAACAATCTTTTGCAAAATGGCAAAATCTGGATCTGTTGAGCTCATTTGATTGAGTCTAGAGACTAGGGCAAGAAAGTTTGCTTTATCTTGATATTCAGGCGGAGCAATAGGTTGTTTCTCCACTGCCTTATCGTCATCATTTTCTCGATACCTGAACAGCTCTAAGTATGTTCCAATGTAATTATTTGCGCCTTCAGATAATTTGGGGATGACTAACTTAATATTTTGTTTCGCTGTGAGGTTGAGACTACTAAATGTGTCTGAAACCTCATCAGTTCCATTTGCACTACTGACTGGGAGGGAGTGTAATTCACTGGCTTGGTGAGTTTGAGGCAAAGATTTTGCAATTTCGCCAATCTGGTTTATCTGAACTTGTAATTCTGGCGCATTGATAAGTGATTTCTGCTGATCATTAAATAAGGCGACCATTGATGACACTGCTTTAGCATCAATATGTGAATACCAAAGTAATGCATCTTGTTGTTGCTCAGGAAGAAGCGTTGGCTTGTTACATCTTGGATATTGAACGCAGTCGCACCCTATCACTTGTTCTAGAGCCAACTTAAAAGTTGGAAAATCGCTATGAAGTTGCATTTGGTGATCTGCAGGGAAGTTTTTAAATGTGTCATAACTGAAAGGAAAGTTTCCTTCTTTATGGGCTTGCTCTAATAGGCGCACAAACTCAGCTTCATCTAACCAATTTTCCTTGAGAGTTTCATAAGTTTCTTTCGCTTTAGGGTTAAAGTTAGCTTCAATAGCTTTGGGGGATTCGTTCGATGGAGCCAAGCGTGGCGTTTCTGTGACAGCAGATAGTGATGCCATTTGAACCTCTGTACCTTATCTGGATTTTTTTGGGGAGCTTTATTTTTATATCCAATAAGTTATTGAAGTCTAATTAATTTGCATTCATTTGCTGTTAATGCAGGTGGTTTTTATATCCGAGAACTTGTTAATGGTAGGGCTGTTTATTCTAAATACAAAACTGTTAAATCGCTCACATAAAGCTGTTTGTGTGTGATCAATGTCGGTATAATTCGTGGGGTTATTTTTTCAATCCCTAGGTTTTATCATCATGTTTGAGAAGCTGTTCAAACTCAAAGAACATCATACCAATGTAAAAAGGGAAGTTATTGCAGGTGTAACGACTTTCTTAACCATGGCTTATATCATTTTTCTTAACCCCAGTATTTTAGCTGATGCGGGTATGGATCATGGCGCTGTTTTTGTAGCGACATGTATTGCCGCTGCGATTGGCTGTTTGATCATGGGGCTTTATGCGAATTATCCAATTGCACTAGCACCAGGCATGGGCTTGAATGCTTTTTTCACATATACCGTAGTCGGAGAAATGGGGCACTCTTGGCAAACGGCTCTAGCCGCAGTGTTTTTATCTGGTATATGTTTTCTACTCTTGTCACTGTTCAAAGTACGAGAAATGATCATTAACTCTATTCCAATGGGACTGAGATTGGGGATTACAGCTGGTATCGGTATTTTTCTTGCGTTAATCGGTTTAAAAAGCGCGGGGATCGTTGTTGCTAGCCCTCAAACGTTAGTGACTTTAGGTGACATTACGGCATTTCCAGCTGTTATGGCTGCACTTGGTTTTTTCCTTATTGTTGCCTTAGTACAACGTGGTCTTAATTCAGCTGTATTTTTAAGTATTCTCACTATTACTTTGATTGGATTGATGGCGGGTGAAGTCAAATATCAGGGAATTGTTTCAATGCCGCCAAGTCTGTTGCCTACTTTTATGCAAATGGATCTCGCTGGTGTATTCGAAGTGGGCATGATTTCGGTGGTGTTTGCTTTCTTATTTGTCGACCTATTTGATACTTCTGGTACTTTGGTTGCAGTATCACAACGTGGTGGCTTATTGGATGATCAAGGTAAATTGCCCCGTTTAAGCCGTGCACTGATGGCGGATAGTGTTGCTACTATTGCAGGTTCTGCTTTGGGGACATCCACAACAACGAGCTACATAGAAAGTACAGCAGGTGTGAGCGCTGGTGGGCGTACTGGTTTAACGGCAGTTGTTGTTGGGGTTCTTTTTTTACTGGCGATGTTCTTTGCACCACTTGCGGGAATGGTTCCTGCCTTTGCAACAGCTGGTGCATTATTTTATGTGGCAATGCTAATGATGGCGGGCTTGACGCATGTTGAGTGGGAAGATTTAACTGAAGCTGCTCCCGTTGTCGTTGTTTGTATTTTGATGCCATTAAGTTTTTCAATCGCAACAGGTATTGCATTGGGCTTTATTTCTTACGTTTTGATTAAAATCTTATGTGGTCGAGCGAAAGAGTTGAATCTTGGAATCGCAATTATTGCAGCACTATTTTTAGCTAAATACGCGTTCTTTTAAATAGAATACTGTTAGACCTTAGGTGAGCATGCCTGAGGTCTATTTTCTTCAAGACTTTCAACAGTCATTTGCTCTCATCTTTTAAAGTAACTCCAGATTTCCTACTGAATTTATGATTGGTGTCACCTTGTGATTTCTATTTTTTTGTGCCTATTATTGCTTAATTAAAACATTGGTTTACCGTTTTTATCTTACTTTATTTTATGCTGGTATAGTGTTTTTTTAGAGTTTTTTATCTAATAAAGTTGTAGTAAAAACTCTATGCAAAGTGGTACGTTTCGTTCCGTTAAGTGAAATTTAAGTTTTGTTTAACAGGGTCGATTTAGTCGTGATCACCCTAAGGAGTATTGGGAAGCACTTCTAAATCCAATTAGATTTCAAACTATAAAGGAACATAGTTAATGAAACCGGTTTTTAGTATCAATACAAAAAAAGCGCTACTTTGTGCGGCGTTACTTTCTGCCAGTACTGCCATGCCAATCATGGCGAAACAAGCCCCATCCGTATTTGCTCAAACATACCTTCAATTGCCTCAAGAGCACTTGGCTGGGGTGTATTATGTAAATATTGACAATGCAGACTTAGTTTCTGAAAGAGAGAAAATTTTTTCCGAGGTTAAGCTGGGAAATTTAGTATTACTAGATGCAACAGAAGTTGATGATAAAAATAATGCCAGTCAGAAGTTGTCAACATTATTAGGCATCGGCGTTGTAGCGCCTATCACACTTGTTTATGAGCAAGATGGTGAGCTCTATACCCATGCGATTAATAATCAGGTGGATTATGATGAAAGTAACTACCACTCAGTAGATTTTGATCTTTTGAATCAAAATATTATGGAGGCTATTGGACAGGCTTCATCAGGAGTTCAAACTGAGTTAAGCGCTAGCTCAGACGCTCTAATCGCTCAAAAAGCTGTCGCATCATCTGCAGGGAGACAACCATATCGTTTTGGTGTTTCTAGAAAGCTACGAATTTCAGAGAATTTATCTTGTGCTGGTCCTCAGTATCTTAATCACGACTCGTGGGATAGGTTTCATGGTCGTGTCGATGAGTGCAGCAGTAATCGCTCAAAGATTGATGTGACAATGACACTTAGAATGTTACGTTCTACGGGGAGTCAAGATACTGATAACGCCAAGTTTTTTAGAGTAACCGTTAATAAACAAGATGGTACTGGCGCAGGTATTCATCTCAGTAACGCAGTATCAATCAATAGCCATTGGCCTAATAATATGGATAGAAAGCATCGCTTATCTCCCATTATTGGATCATTTGAGCAATCTGTACACCCATTGACCAACACCTCGAATATGTCACTCCATAATACCTATCCTGATAATACTGCACTTACCACAGAATATAGTGAAACAAGTGGCTTCACGATCGGTGGTGGAGTGAGTGCTAGCGCAGAAGTGAGCGACGGAGGCCCTAAAGTTGGTGCAGGTGCTAATGTTGGTTTTTCAATTAATGCCAGCCGTACGATTAAGTACCTGCAGAGTGAATATCGCGTTAAGCAAGCTTCAAATGGATTAACCGGTAGATTCGTCTATGAGCGCAATGAACACGAATGTGCTCTTTTGAAAGGAAGTCACGGGGGAGGTTGTACTACGACCTCTGGATGGGGCGATGCAGATCATATTATTGATGCAAGCAGAAATCGGATTTCACCAGTAGCATACGCAAACTTTAAACCTAATTTTGATTATATTTATCGAGCGGAACCTCATAAAAGAGGCACGAGTAACTTTGAGTTAAATACGACCCTTAAGATTGCTCGAAAATATGCGACTCGAAGCATCACTGGCTGTGTTTTTTTCTGCTCAAGAAATATCATGGCAACGCAACATACAACATTTAATAGAAGAAATGTTGTGACGGTAAACTGGGATCACCCTGCTTTTGAACCTGAGCCTAATGTTTATTTAAAAGCAGAAGGGCATAATAATCAGTGCTTAGCCGTTCCTGGAAACAATCCAGCAGTAGGTACCTCAGTGATTACATACAGTTGTAATAATGATTGGATAGATCAAACTTGGGGGTTGGATGATAAAATGCGCTATCGTTCACGAGTAGCACCTGATCGTTGTTTAACTGTGATGCCAAACAACCAAGTCAAAACTCAAGCCTGTACAACAAATAATGACCAAAGATGGGAATGGGTTGGCAAGAAGTTGAAAACACTGGCTAATGGTAAGGAAGGTTTTGTTTTGCAATTTAATGCACATGGACAGTCAGTTACCGTTGCTCCTGAGTTACCAGCATCGGCTTCAGCTCAAGACAAACGTAAGCAAGAGTGGGGGCCATTTCTTACTAACCTTAGTTGGTAATCCACTTTAGGTTGATTAATCGATAGCTCTGATTTTTTAATCAGAGCTATTTTTTATGAACTTCATTTTGAGCAATATTGATATGCCTCGATCGTTTTGTACTCAACCATAAAAAAATTCTTCAATTATTTTCATTTTTACCCTTGTAATCCATAAGGGCATCCCAATATAGGGTACTAAGAAGATATGGAAGGCTAATTCGTTAAGTCTAAAAAATTATCAACTAGGCTTGAAAAGCGAGATTAAGACCCCATATCAAGGAATAGAAACAGAATTACTTCGTAAAGATTTTTTGGAGGACCCCATGGGTAAGATTATTGGTATCGATTTGGGCACAACCAACTCTTGTGTTGCTGTACTAGATGGTGACAAGACACGTGTTATTGAGAATGCCGAGGGCGATCGTACCACCCCATCGATTATCGCTTATACAGATGACGAAACGTTAGTAGGTCAACCTGCAAAGCGTCAGGCGGTAACTAACCCTAAAAACACTTTCTTTGCGATCAAGCGTTTGATCGGTCGTCGTTTTAAAGATGATGAAGTTCAACGTGACGTAGACATTATGCCATTCAGCATCATCGAAGCTGACAATGGTGACGCATGGGTTGAAGCCAAAGGCAACAAAATGGCGCCACCACAAGTTTCTGCTGAAATCTTGAAAAAGATGAAGAAGACTGCAGAAGACTTCCTAGGTGAAGAAGTAACAGAAGCGGTTATTACCGTTCCTGCCTACTTCAACGATTCACAGCGTCAAGCAACTAAAGACGCGGGTCGTATTGCGGGTCTAGAAGTTAAGCGTATCATCAACGAGCCAACAGCAGCTGCACTTGCTTACGGTATCGACAAGAAAGAAGGCGACAACATCGTTGCCGTATACGACTTAGGTGGTGGTACCTTCGATATCTCTATCATTGAAATCGACAACCACGATGGCGACCAAACGTTTGAAGTATTAGCAACTAACGGTGACACTCACTTAGGTGGTGAAGACTTTGATAACCGTTTGATCAACTACTTAGCAGACGAGTTCAAGAAAGAGCAAGGTCTTGACCTACGTAACGATCCGCTAGCAATGCAGCGTCTAAAAGAAGCGGCAGAAAAAGCGAAGATCGAACTTTCTAGCACGACTCAAACTGAAGTGAACCTACCTTACATCACAGCTGATGCGACTGGTCCTAAGCACTTAGTAGTTAAAGTAACGCGTGCGAAACTAGAATCTCTAGTTGAAGACTTAATTCAACGTTCACTTGAGCCTCTAAAAGTAGCGCTTTCTGATGCTGACTTATCAGTATCTGACATCAACGAAGTAATCTTAGTTGGTGGTCAAACTCGTATGCCGAAAGTACAAGAAGCCGTAACTGACTTCTTCGGTAAAGAGCCACGTAAAGACGTGAACCCAGATGAAGCTGTTGCTTCTGGTGCAGCAATTCAAGGTGGTGTACTAGGCGGTGACGTTAAAGACGTACTACTACTAGACGTGACTCCATTGTCTCTAGGTATCGAGACTATGGGT
This sequence comes from Parashewanella tropica, assembly GCF_004358445.1. Classification (NCBI taxonomy): domain Bacteria; kingdom Pseudomonadati; phylum Pseudomonadota; class Gammaproteobacteria; order Alteromonadales; family Shewanellaceae; genus Parashewanella; species Parashewanella tropica. The sequence continues at coordinate 3,264,652 of NZ_CP037951.1, read as the reverse complement.
AGCGTGATGACTAAGCTGATTGAGAAAAACACTACGATCCCAACTAAGGCTCAACAAGTGTTCTCAACTGCAGACGATAACCAAGCGGCAGTGACCATTCACGTTCTTCAGGGGGAGCGTAAGCAAGCAAGTGCCAACAAATCTCTAGGTCAATTTAACCTAGAAGGTATCGAGCCAGCACCACGTGGTATGCCACAAATTGAAGTTGCATTCGACATTGATGCTGACGGTATCTTGCACGTATCTGCTACTGATAAAAAGACAGGTAAAGCACAGAACATCACCATTAAAGCTTCTTCTGGTCTAAGCGACGATGAAGTAGAGCAAATGGTACGTGACGCTGAAGCACACGCAGACGAAGATAAGAAATTCGAAGAGCTAGTAACGGCTCGTAACCAAGCTGATGGCATGGTTCACGCAACTAAGAAACAAATCGAAGAAGCGGGCGAGCAACTTCCAGCAGACGAGAAAGAGAAAATCGAAGCTGCAATGAAAGAAGTTGAAGAAGCAACTAAAGGCAACGATAAAGAAGCCATTGATGCATCAACTCAAAAGCTAATGGAAGCTTCTGCTAAGCTTATGGAAATCGCTCAAGCTAAAGCTCAAGCAGAGCAAGGTGCACAGCAACAAGCTGGCGGTGCTGAGCAAGCTAAAGATGCAGCGGCAGATGACGTTGTTGACGCTGAATTCGAAGAAGTGAAAGACGACAAGAAGTAATTTGTTGAACGCTTCGAATAACTAGAAAATTTCAACGGGCGTTCTGGGAAACCAGTACGCCCGTTTTATCGTTAAACCTAAAAAAAGCAGTTAAGCGCATTAATGTGACATAACTGCATAAATTTGAAATAGAAAAGCAGAGGGCTAACTCACTAATACGGTGAATGCTAAACGCCCATAAGCTGGCTAAAATTCCCACTGGCTGCGTTATGGATTTTACAAGTAGAAACCACTACTTGTTGCAATCCAAGCCTTGCCATTAGCAATTTTTTCTACGCTTATGAACGTTTCTAACTGCTTTTTCTAGGTTATAAAGAGTAATTATGTCTAAAAGAGATTATTACGAAGTACTGGGTGTTGGCCGTGATGCCAGCGAGCGGGAAATTAAAAAGGCGTATAAGCGCCTAGCGATGAAGTATCACCCTGACCGTAATCCGGGTGATGAAGTTGCTGAAAAGAACTTTAAAGAAGCGAAAGAAGCTTACGAGATCTTAACCGACAGCAATAAAAAAGCCGCTTATGATCAATTTGGTCACGCAGGTGTAGACCCGAACCAAGGCGGTGGCTTTGGTGGCGGTGGTGGTGCCGATTTCGGTGACATCTTTGGCGATATGTTTGGTGATATCTTTGGTGGTCGTGGTGGCGGTGGTCAGCGTCGTGCTGCTCGTGGTGCTGACTTACGCTATAACCTTGAGTTATCGCTTGAAGAAGCCGTTAAAGGTCTAACCAAAGAGATCCGTGTGCCAACCTTAGTCGGTTGTGACACTTGTGACGGTAGCGGTGCGAAAAAAGGTTCGTCGTCTTCAACTTGTGGTACTTGTAATGGTGCTGGTCAAGTTCAGATGCGTCAGGGGTTCTTTGCCGTTAATCAAGAGTGTCCAACCTGTCATGGTCGTGGCAAGGTGATTAAAGATCCTTGTAACAAGTGTCGTGGCGAAGGTCGAATTGAGAAAACTAAGACGCTATCCGTTAAAATCCCAGCAGGCGTTGATAACGGTGACCGTATTCGCTTAAGCGGTGAAGGTGAAGCTGGAGAATTTGGTGCACCTGCAGGTGATTTGTACGTTCAAGTGAGTGTTCGTGAACATAACATATTTGTGCGTGATGGCAACAATTTGTACTGTGAAGTACCAATTTCATTCAGCAAAGCGGCATTAGGTGGCGAGATTGAAGTGCCTACGCTTGACGGCAAAGTGAACCTAAAAATTCCTGCTGAAACGCAAACAGGCCGTATGTTCCGTATGCGTGGCAAAGGTGTTAAGTCGGTTCGTAGCCACGCGGTAGGTGATTTACTGTGTAAAGTCGTCATGGAAACGCCTGTGAACTTGAATGAACGTCAAAAAGAATTACTGCGTGAATTTGAAGAGTCACTTTGCGGTGATACTAAAGCAAAGAAAAAACACAGCCCGAAAGCCGAAGGCTTTTTTGATGGGGTGAAAAAGTTTTTTCAAGATTTAAATAGTTAGCCCTATATACTATTTGCTTATGTTAAAGCCCTCAGTTGAGGGCTTTATTGTTTTTAAACAACATACTTAGGCTCTCTAACAATATCACCTTCTTTAAATACGCCCTTCGCATGTTTTTCAAGTACAGTCCAACAATACTCATCTAACATGGTTTTATGCTTGGGATGGGCTTTATAAAAACTTGCTAAATCTCTGTACCCGCGTTCATGGGCAAATTTGAGCATTTGCTTTGTATAACTGCCTAGCATGTGTACGGTAATACATGGAATGCGAAGCTCTTGGCAGGCTTTAGCTATTTCGATTAAATTACCCACTAGATCATCAACAGCAACGACATAAGTTGCTTTCCCTTGCTTGCCTTGCCATTCTTTAATCACTTTTTTGAATCGTTCACCTTTAGTTAGCGTTTCATTGTGTTTGGTTCGGCATAAAAATTCTTGAAAAAGTTTAGGGTTGATTCCTGCTTGCCTCATTCGTGTATAAATATTGCGATCACCAACCCCATCTCCGTAGCCATTCGTTAGTCCCCAAATACTGATCCCAGGATATTGTTCTTTTAATTTTGTAAATATACGAGTAACGGTTTTGACGGATTGGCCTTCGAGTGGAATAAATTTAAAATTTGCTTGGTCAAAAGGTAAGCTGCTTTGATTATGGCTAAAAAGAGTATCATCTTGATCCATTAAAACGACGGGCCATCGACCAAGATTAGTGGGTAAAGTTAATAGCTCTTTGATGTGCAGCACACGAGGAATGTGTGTACAACCGTACTTTTCTCTCATTTCTTCAGGAGGAACTTCTAATCGATGATGCAAATGGTGGTCAGTTATTTGTCCATCACTGTTGCGTTCGATAGAGGCTGACTCTTGTGTATGTCTCTCTGTTGGTTGAGAGTGAAATTGATGAGTAGAGGCTGATAAAGGAGTAGTAACAGTTTCCGCTTCATCTGACTCTACCTTAACAGCGAAGTCATGTAGTATTTGTGGATTATCAGGTATCGGCGTCGTTGGAGGCTTTTCCCCTATGACTTCGGGTGAGAATGGCAACGTAGACGGTAAAAATTCTAACGACATTAATTATCACAGGTTTTGACTATAAGACTCAGAAACCTAACGCTGAACATAAAAAAATAAAAATGAATTATTGTTTAAAAAAGGATGTTACTTAAGTGGAGGTACGAACCATAATCTGATTTTCACTAGCATTCGGTAAAACCAGTATTGATTCATTTTAAGGTAAATAAACTCGAATACCCGAACAGCTAATCCTTTATGACGTGACAACTTTAGTAGCAACATCAGAGCGTCATGTCCGTAGTACTGCTTATTTTGATATTTGACTAACATGCCATCATTAAGATCATACCCAGCATTTTGATAATCGGTCAGTTGCTGGTTGGATAAGTCTCTGGCATTGACCATTGTTACTTGAAATCCATTAGATTCTAAATCTCGTTTAAGCACGATATTTCGGCAAAACGGGCAGTCACCATCGTATATTATTTCCAATTGATCACTTGTAGCCATGGAGCAACTCTATGTAATTCAGTAATAGCAATAATAAGAATAGGGTAGCAGGCAGTAAAGCTATATAAAAAGGTATTTAAGCCCATAGCAATCGCAATACTTAAATGAAAACAAAACCCAATAACAAGATAAAGAACGAGCACCTTGGTTGAGGAAAAAATCACAATCGGAAAACTGGCTTGCCATATCATTACAGCTAATGACGACAATCGAGCAAACGTGGGATGTCGATAAAAGAACTGAGCAACCCAAGGTTTGCCAAAACTTTTGGTGTTAGAAATGCTGGCGAGAACATTTTCATTTCTCCAAATTGGAGAAACCCACTTAGCCCAACCAGAAGCGGTATACGCTAGGGTAATTTGGGTGGCGATAAAAAGTAACCCAAGATGATTCAAATACGAATTATGAGGCCAAGTTATTAGTATCAAGCCAAACAGTACGATAGAAGTCATCTGTATCGCACCATCACGACCGATAGGCATACGACTATTGGTGAATTGATGTAATGAAAACAACAAACCCAAGGTCCACACAGAGACTTGAGAGCAGCAGGCTTGATAAATTAGCAGCAAAGACACGATAGCTTTCAGCTCTGTAACTAAATTATTGCTCCAAGAGTATTCAAACAAAAGATCAAAAATGGGTAACGCCCAATTTGGAGCAGAAAGCCGAGTTGTTCGCCAATCCAGTATATTCCCACTTTCAAACAACTTTCGATTCACCAAGGTTTCTATCGATATCACTAAGGACGCTAATCCAGCTAAAAAGCTGGAACTTGTTATAACATTGAGGTGAGTCAGAATCAGCATTTAACGCAAGTGATGCCACTGAGATAAAGCGAGTAAATGGACATCGTGTTTTTTAAAAAATCCATTCGTCGCGATAACAGCAAATTGGATTTTATCGTCAGATTGCTGAACCTTAGCTTTGGTTGTCGTTACGTTCAATAAAGTTAAATAAGGGTACGACCCTAATAGAGAATCACTAGTGGCTTCTTGGTCATTAGAATGTTCAATGAAGAGTTGCGACAGATCTTGTAAGGCTTTTGTTTCTAATTTATTGGGATTGTCTCGTCCTAAAATACGTTGACGGTTTTAATGTAAATCCAAGAGCATTTGCTCTTGGATTTTTTTATGCACTTGGTTCGGTGTTTTCATCTCTAAACTTAAATGCGGTCTCATATCGTTGTATATCGCTATTGATTCATCGATGAGCAACTTTAATTCATCAATATTTTTACATTGATATACAAGGAACTCCTGCTTCAGTATACCATTCACCCTCTCTGCGAGTGCATTTTGATAGCAGTCATAACCATCAGTCATTGAGGGTACTATATTATTTTGCTTAAGTTTATTCTGATAAATAGCAGAGCAATATTGTAACCCTCTGTCTGAGTGATGAATTGCGTTACGTCTATAACACCTATGGCTAACAGCCATATCTAGCGCTTTAACCACGTCTGTCGCTTTCATTCCATCACTTAATTCATAGCCCATTATTTTTCGACTATAAGCGTCAGTGACAAGCGAGAGATAATGCACACCATCATCACTTTCCACATAAGTGATATCACTTACCAAGACTTCTTCAGCTCTTTGTGGCGTGTAATCCTTTAACAAATTCGGATGCTTTTTCATCCAATGCTTACTGTTAGTCGTTTTCCTATAACTACGCTTGGGTTGAATTAGCAGGTGTTCTTCCCTCAGATAGTCGAATAGGCCATCTCGCCCGAGCTTTATGCCTTCCTCCATAAGTTGAGGCTTCAGAAGATAGTACAGTTTCCTACCGCCTAATCGTGGCATAAATCGCCGTAACGCTAGCACCATATTTTTTACTGGAGCTAACATGATAGCCCGTTTTTTATCTCTATATTCCCTTTGATAAATTGATTGCCTCGTCATGCCAAGAAGCTTACAAGCCTTGCTTAAACTTACTTGCTTTTGTACCTGAAGGTTTCTTGCTCCTTGGCTATAAGCTTTTTTCGCAACCCTATACCATGTTCAGCATCAATAATATCGACGACTTCATTAAGTAATAGGTTACGTAACTTTTCATCCTTCAACTCTCGCTCTAAGCGCTTAATCTTTTGAGCTGGTGTTTCTTTGGCTTTAGGTGATTTAGACATGGTTATTTTCGGTGGTTGACACCAATCTAGCTTACCGTGTTTTCTCAACCATGTAAGTACTGTTGAGCGACCTTGGATACCATAGATTTTTTGAGCTTGCTTATAGGTCATATCACCTTTTTCAACAGCTGCAACAACCTGCAATTTAAAGCCTAATGAATAATCACGTTGTGTACGTTTTATATAGGTAGGATCTGGGTTTGTCATAATAAGTCCTAAATGTGTAAACACATTTCAGGACGGGACAGATTAAATAAAAAAGTCCACCAAGGGTTATTGGGTGTTTGAATGACAGTGTGCCAAGTGTCTTGACTATCTTGTTGATGGTATACCAAACTCTGATCTTTGGTTCCTGGATTTGGACTAAAAAAAGTCCATGTAGGTATCAAGAAAAAGATATCCCATGAAAAAAGCTTGGACTTTGGATGTGGCACAAACTGCCTGTGAATGGTGGCTACCAACCAAACTGCAATGAAAAAAGTGAAAAAAATATTTAGCAAATAACCAACCTAAACTAGCTCTGCATAATATCAAGCAGTTCGTCTACCGTCGCTTCTGCTGTATTCTTTAAAGAATGTAGTTGATGTTCATTTACCTTATTACGCGCAGTCGAACCAGCACCATGTGCATAAACAGTTGGCCAAGATTTGTTGGAGTTTTTAGACGTGGGTTGACTTACAAGTTTATTCAACTGTTCAGAGGTTGATACGTCTAGCATATAATCGGTTCCCATAGATTAGTCGGAACTTAAACTTATCAAATACACTCTATAGAGCACAGGGTATGTGAATGAAGTTTAATCTCAAAATTCAAACTGAAAAAATACAAAATCTATCAAAACGACAATTTCAGCTTGAATTACGCCCTTAGCCATAAAATATGCTACTATTCATCGCAATTTTTTATCGATTAACAATGAGTGAAACATTATGTCTGATACATACAGCACTATTGAACAGCGTGTAAGCTACGGCATTGGCTTACAAATGGGTCAACAACTTGCTTCTAACCCATTTGAAGGTCTAGATATTTCAGCGGTTCAAGCTGGTTTAGCGACTTCTTTCAAGGGCGAGCCAAGTGCAGTATCTCAAGAAGATCTAGAAGCCGCATTCAACGAAATCAACAAGCGCATGCAAGCCGCTCAAGAAAAAGCGTCTGAAGCAGCAATGGCTGAAGGTAAAGCGTTCCTAGATGACAACGCTAAGCGTGAAGAAGTTACTGTTACTGATTCTGGTCTTCAGTACGAAGTACTAAAGCAAGGTGAAGGTGAAAAGCCAACTCTTGATTCCACTGTTCGTACTCACTACCACGGTACTTTCATTAACGGTGAAGTATTCGATAGCTCTGTACTACGTGATCAACCAGCTGAATTTCCAGTTTCAGGCGTTATCGCAGGTTGGACTGAAGCACTACAACTAATGCCTGTTGGTACAAAGCTGAAACTATTCGTACCTTCACACCTAGCATACGGTGAGCAAGGCGCGGGTGGTTCAATTCCTCCTCACAGCACTTTGATCTTTGAAGTTGAGCTATTAGACATTATTTAATGCAAGTTTGACGCTGATCAGTTAATGTAAACGCCATCTATATAGAATAGCTGGCGTTTTTTTTGCCCCAAAATTGAGAAAAAATACATGAGTGAACAAGTCAGAATTGCGATTGTTGGCACCACAGGGAGAATGGGAAGAACTTTAGTTGAAGCAGCCAAGCATCATCCGAACATTTATCTTGGAGCGGCGATTGAACGCCAAAGCTCAACCCTAATGGGCGCGGACGTAGGCGAAATCGCGGGTGTTGGTACCATGAATGTGGCTATCTGTGGTTCACTTGATGACGTTAAAGATGATTTTGACGTATTGGTAGACTTTACCTCTCCACAATCGAGCTTAATTCACTCAGCTTGGTGCGCAAAAAACAATAAATCCCTAGTGATTGGAACGACTGGGTTTACTGACGAAGAAAAAGCGCAAATTGCTCAAGATGCCCAAGAAGCGCCGATTGTACTAGCGCCTAACATGTCTGTGGGCGTAAATCTTATGTGCAAATTATTAGAAATGACATCAAAAGTGATGGGGGATTACGCTGACATTGAAATCATCGAAGCTCATCACAGACATAAAAAAGATGCACCGTCTGGTACCGCATTGCAGTTAGGTGAAGTGATTGCTGATACGTTAGGGCGAGATTTAAATGAATGCGCCGTTTATGGTCGAGAAGGCATCACAGGTGAGCGTGATCAAAAGACGATTGGTTTTGCCACCGTTCGTGCAGGTGACATTGTGGGTGAGCACACCGCACTGTTTGCTGATATTGGCGAGCGAATTGAAATTACCCATAAAGCTTCAAGTCGTATGACTTTCGCAAATGGTGCGATGAGAGCTTCATCATGGTTAGCTGGACAACCTGCAGGGCTATATGACATGCAAGATGTATTGGGGCTAAATATTTAACATCGATGCAGTTAAATCCAATTGAGTTTGCTGGTGATGATCACACCAGCAAAGTACAATTCAAACAGCATATAAAACACAAATAACCAAGAGCCTCGTTTAAAAGACCGAAAACTCAGAATTAAAATCATTAGAAATGCAACAGTTGGGATCAACATCTCAAATCCATAAACTTGCCAATCTCATTAACTAATTGTCAAACCTGCCTTTTTAGATATAGCACATCATTACTCCCTATCAAAGTTAACTCATCGGGTGAGTTAAAACTCAAAAATAGTATAAACTGATCGCTTATTTTGAATAAAAATGCATGCCTTTAGGAGTGAGTGTCCAGTCTTATGTATTTAGAGCCATACTTTTCTAAAAAACAAAATATTATTACTGTATCAGCAGAGCAAGCTAGCGTATTCGCTAAAAAAGTCGCAGGGGATGTCAACCCTATCCATGATGTCGATGCCAAGCGTTTTTGTGTACCCGGTGATCTATTATTTGCTTTGGTGTTGGAAGAGTACGGTTTAAGCAGCTCAATGGAATTTAAGTTCCAAGGTATGGTTGGCGATGGTGTTGATTTAATCTTTCCATCAGCTCAAGCAGACGTTCTAGAAATTAAAGACACTAAAGATAAAACCTATTTATCAGCTCAAAGCGCAGGTGTTATCTGTCAAGATAAAGCCAAAATCGAAGCTTTTGTTCGCACTTATGTATCTTTCTCGGGACTGAACTTTACTCACGCATTGTTGCCGTTGATGGAAAAGCATCAAGTGATGGTGAACCCTGCTAGACCCCTAGTAATGTATGAAAGCATGTCATTTGAACTGCACAGTTTTGATTTTGATAGTGTTGAGTTGGAGTTAAGTGAGCATGAGCTGCTTATTGACGGTAAGCGCGGCAATGTGACTCTTCATTTTGAGTTTTACAGTCACGGAAAAAAAATTGGTACAGGCAAGAAAACACTCGTGATGAGTGGTCTCCGAGAGTATCAAGAAGAAGCGATTGCTGGTATGCGTGAGTTGTACGAATCCCGTAAACTCAAATTTGCATAATTGAACCTTAGCTCTAATAAGCTGAGTTTAATGAGAGGCGTTTAGCGCCTCTCTTCTTTTATTTTTTCTGTATCTTTTTCGATACCTCCTGCCAAACTTCTTCTACTAATGATTTTACTTCAGCATGTGAATAATGACTTTGAGCAACCATAGCAATGGGAGCTTGTTTTGTAGCATCTGGGCTTGAAAGCAGTTGTTGTTGTACTGCTGGAGACTGTTCTTTAAGACTTTTCAATAATGAATTTACCGCCCAACCACTGCCTGCACTAATTGCTAATACGATTGGGCTGTGGGTTTCTGGATTATGGGCAATACAGGCACCATGTTGTAACAATAAATCCATGACATATGGCCCACGACTAGGGACTAAGCCTACTGAGTAGCACAATGCGCTTTTTCTATGCGTTGTTAGCTTATTAATATCAAGGATATTGGCTTGTAAAGCTGGTTTTTTTGAAGCTTCGGCAGTTTCCAATGCTTTTTTGGCGGTAATATGCTTTTGGAATAATTTAATAATCACCCCTTGTAAATGAAATTTTGTTGCCATAATTAAGGGGGTTCTTTGATAATTATCCGCAGCATTTATATCGGCACCACTTTCAATTAAGTGACTGGCACAATCAGTATTACCATGTTCAATCGCCAATAAAAGTGGAGTTAAACCACTGTTTGTTCTGGAATTTATTTGGGTTGGATATTTTCGGGCTAAAGCCTGTAATAGTATATAGCTACCATTAGCGGCAGCAAGATGAAGAGCGTTTTCTCCCGTTTGAGGGTGATGTCCAATATCGGCATCTCTTTTTAGTAATTGGATCGCCGAGTTGACAAAACCGCGCTGCGAAGCAATATATAGTAACGATTCACCTTGTTCATTTGTTGCATTGGGGTCGCCGCCTTGCTTTAGTAACTCTTCTACGCACTGGCCATAATCACCAAGAGTTACAAGCTTTTGAAGTAACCTTGTAGCTACCTCTGGCGACACTCCCACTTTAATTAGCCTAGATGCAGTTGCTATAAAACCGTTTTCTAGCGCTACTTCAACAGCTGATAAATTATTCGATAAGTAACCCGTATCGGCTCCTTCACTGAGCATTTTATTTACTGTAGCCAAGTCTCCTTGTTGGGCGGCATGGAAAAGTTTTTTCCCAGAGTTCACTCGAAAAGTAAATTGCTCAAGAATGCTTGGGACATACTGTTGAGGAACTGGTTTAGGGTTTGTCTCATTGGTACTGTGAAATGATGATAATGGTGTGAGTAACCATTGCGAATTCTTATCCGGCAAAGTACAGGTAAAACTCGTTTTAATCGATCCTTCTCTTGAGTTTGGAAAAGAAACAGTAAGTACCACTGTTTTTTTACAAACCCTTTGGTCAGCAAGTTGAGTAACATTATTACTTTCCATTGTGAGTTGTTGAGTTCTTACATTGAACTGACCAAAAGCGGGCAAAAGGGCTGTGGCGGCACTTGGAAAAGACATGAACAAACGACTCTTGCTGAAAATTTACAATATTTTATAAAACAGCTTACAAATCCAACAGTTAATTCTTGTTCATCCGTTTTCTACAGTGAAACAAAGGTTGTATCTTAAAAAATAATTCAGTTATGCTCTATCATTCTTTGTAAAACCAAACTCCTGCCGTAAATCGCAAAAGGAACAGCATGTCTAGCTTGATTCGTATCGTGTTGATCAACACTCACTTACCCGGAATTGTAGAATTAGAACTGGATGGTCACACCAATATTTGTGGCACCAATGCCTCGGGTAAAACCACGTTGCAACGATTGGTTCCGGTATTTTATGGGGAATACCCGAGTCGAGTCGTACCTTCAACCCGTGATAGCTTTGAACGCTGGTACTTACCCCATGATCAAAGCTTTATCATTTACGAATATCGCAAAAGTGATGAACGCTTATATCAAGCCGTATTGTCATCGGCAGGTGATGGTAAAGGTGTTAATTACCGTTTTGTAGGTAAAGGCTTTGAACTGGATGACTACATCAAGCAGCGCAATGGCGATACGGTGATTTTCCATACCACGGCGGAGCTTGGTAGACAGTTTAAAAAAGAAGGCGTAAGTACCACCAAACATCTTAATACTCGTGAATTTAGAGCTGTGATCCAGCACGATCGCAGCTTGCTCAATATTGGTAGCAATCGTAGTGAGCTACGTAGCTATGCCAATCAATTTTCTCTGTGTGAACCTGAACACAGTATTCGTCATATCGAGAAACTTGCAAAAGCGGTGCATTCCAAAGAAGGCAAGATGGAAACCATTAAATCCATGATTGCCGCGATTTTAGAAGAAGATGGCGTTAATCCGCCAAGTTCTCGTATTAATCCACAACATGTTGAAGCATGGATCAACGAAAGCCAGTTGATTAAAGGCTTTGAGCAACTTCGCCCTGAATACCAAAAACTCGAACAAGAATTTAATAAGCTGCAAAGTGTCGAGCTGCGTTTAGGGAGTCTTTCTCGTGGTTACAAAAACGATGAAGAGTTAGAAATACAGCGTAAAGAAACCGCTGAAAACGATGCCAAAGAAACGGGCTTGAAGCTTAAAATGCTAGAAGAGCAGTGGCGACTGCAGCGTGACGAGCTCAACCAAGAATTGTCTGCGGCCAAAGGTGATCTCAACAAATGTGAGCAGGACTTAACCGAAATCGAGCAACAATACGATGTGTATATGGATGCCGATATCGAGCAAGCAAAACTCGATTTAGCACAAATGCCAAGCTGGAAGTCTGATCTTGAAAACCTTAAAGAACGACATAAACTGCAAACCGAAAAGCATCAAGATATTGAGTCGGCATACAATGAGCGTCGCAGTAAGATCAGTGAGCAGCTACAAAGAGATTTAGACAAACTGCATCAACAACTTGAGCAGCGCAGAGAAGAAAAAGACAGTCAGCGCGATGCGGCAAGGCAAGATATTGAAGCCTTAAAAGAGAAGGCGCGAGAGCAGCTCAGTAAGCTTAAAGACGAATTTAGTCAGCAGCAAAACCAATATCAAGTGAAGCAAGCTGAATTAAAGATTCAATTATCCAACGTTACTTATACCGAAGATGAAAAGCGCGCTTTAGCCATTTTCGATGAGCGTATTCAAACGGCTCGCGAACATGAGCACAATTGCAATCAACAGCTTGAAAGACTGACAACAGAAGAGCGTAAGTTAAGAGCGCAGCGTGAACAAGCTAATGAAGGATTGCGCAGTGCAGTAAAGCGTGTGGGTGATCGCCAAGCTGAGCTGGATGAAATTGAACAAATTTTGTATCCGCAGTCTCACACGCTATTGGAGTTCCTGCGAAAAGAAGCGGAAGGTTGGGAGCAACACTTAGGTAAAGTCATCGCACCTGAATTGCTTCACCGTACCGACTTGCATCCAAGTGTCGTGAAACAAGATGACACGAGTTTGTTTGGCGTGCAGTTGGATTTAGCGTCAGTAGATGTGCCTGAATATGCGTCTTCAGAGCAAGCGTTACGTCAACGATTAGCCAAAGCCGAAGAAGCATTAGAGCTAGCGCAATCACACCAACAGGAAGCCGAAGCTCAGCTGGTGGTGATGAATGAAAAACTGGATAAGCTTAACCGAGAACTGACTATCGCTCGTACGGCTTACAGTAATAGTCGTGATGATCTACGGCGTTTATTTGAAGACAAAGCCACTGAGCAGCAACACATCAACCAAGCCTTGACGGAACGTAAATTAGAGTCTCAAAAACAGCTGACTCAGTTGGATGGTGAGCTGAAACGATTGCAACAGCAACATCAAGCGCTAATCGAAGAACATCAAGAGCAAACTCGTGAAGCCGAAATGGAGCAAAAAGCCCACTGGCAAGAAGTGATTGGTGGCATTGATGCTCAATTGTCTCAAGTCAGAGTCGGTATTGATGAGCGTAAAGCCAATGCCAAAGCGGAACAAAAAGCTTGTCAGCAATGGTACAAAAATGAGCTGCAATCACGGGGCATTGATGAGTCTGCCATTATTAAACTCAAGCAAGAAATTACTTCGCTTGAAGATAAGCTGGCTATGACTGAACAGCGTCGAGGTGAAGTACTCAAATTTGATGACTGGTACCAGCGTGATTGGATGCTCAGAAAGCCGAGCTTGCAAACTCAGCTCTCAGAGTTAAAACAAGCCACCACGGATTTAACCAAGCAATTGGCGCAAGAAAGTAATCGAGTTAAAGCGGAGCGTGAAGCCTTAGACAAAATCAAAAAAGCCGCTGAAGCCTTGCAGGTGGAAACGTCAGAAAACCTGACCAGACTACGTGAACTTATTCGTAAACTGGCTGAGCTTAAACTAGCGAATAATGATGAAGAAGTGCCGGGCAGTCTAGCTGAACGTTTGCGCTTAGGTAGTGAAGGCTTATTGCAACGTGAGCAGTTGCTTAGCTCTGTGAAACAATACGTTGAACACTTCGATTCTGTGATTGCCAATAAGTCCGGTTCTCGCTTTGCTGAGATTTGGGAAAAATCTCGTGAAGAGTCCAGCCAGCTTAATGATAAAGGCATTCGAGTGCTGGACTATCGTAAGCTCGTCCCTAAACTTGATAACCTACTTAACGTAATTGTGTCGCAGCAATTTAGAGCGATCCAAGAGCAAGGGCGAATTTTTGGTATTGATCTAACCGCTTATTATGATGTGCTTGCCGATATTGACCGCCGCATTGCTTCTCAAAGTGCCCGCATTACTCGTGAAGTAGGCGAAGAGCTATTCCTTGATGGTGTATCAGAATCAGCCGTGAGAATTCGTTCACGAATTGCGGAACTTGAGTTTTGGCCTGAACTGCAACGCTTTGTAAAAGCGTTTGATGGTTGGAAGTCGTCAGGATTTGATGGTTTACCCGATGAAGACTATATCCTCAGTATGCGCCGTGCCTTGGATATCATTGGGCGAGCGGCATTAGCGGGGGGCATTTCTAAATTACTTGAAATTGAACTGCGTTTGAAAGAAGGCAATTCTGATCTGGTCATTCGTACCGACAGGCAGCTAAATGAATCATCCAGTCACGGTATGGCGTATTTGATCTTATGTAAGTTCTTATTAGCCTTTACTCGTTTGTTACGTGGTCGAGCGCAAGTAACCATTCACTGGCCGATTGATGAGTTAGGTACATTGCACCATAACAACGTTAAGAAGATCTTTGATGCTTGTGAAAACAACCAGATTTCAGTTCTTGGTGCCTTCCCGAACCCTGAGTCGGAAGTACTCAACCTGTTTAAAAATCGCTATATCATCAATAAGCAAACCAAAAAACTACAAGTGGTGAAACCAAAAGTGAATGCCATCACTGAGAAACTTAAAGCTCGTATGACTCAGGAGATTGCATAATGTCTGACGCTAACATGACAACAGAATCGGTAATGGTCGGCACAGGTGCACTGATCGAATCTTTGCTTAAAGGCGACTTCATTTGTAAAACCACCAATGAAGATGCGTGGCGAGCTTTGCAAAGTAATGCCACTAAAGATCACATTGAACAGTACCTTAATCAAATTAATCGTACCTTAGCCACAGCAGCAGAAGGTGAGGTATATTTTTGTGGTTATCAAGAATTAGGTGATGCTGAGCGTAAAGTGGTTTCCGCCCAATTTCGTGATGTTTGTCAGTCACTAACACCGTTGGTGGAATGGTTGGTACTCGTGCAAGAAGCCAATGGTGCCGATGCTCCCTTGTCTCAAGGTGTGCCAATTCGTTTAACCGAGTTACAAACTCGAATTGAAGATACGCCAGCTTTTCGTGAGCAGCTTGCCAAGTTGAGCCAATATCGTTTATTTGGCTCAACCAGTACTCAGGTCGATAATCAGATCAAACTGGTATTTAAGCGTTTACTAGAGCTTGGCTATTTAATCAAACCTAATCAAGATAAACAGATTTATATCGCTACAGGTAAGTTGGATTATTTGTATGAGGTGATCCGCTTTATTGATGAAACCGAAGCCTTAAATCTTGAAGCTCAGGCTGAAAGTTCAGTGCAGCAAGATTTAATTTAATGCCAAAGAGGTGAGTTATGTCTGTAATTACCAATGCTGAAATTGCTAGCGCAGTATTGAAAAGCGTCGAGACACATAAGTTTACTTTTGGGAGTAATTTAAAAGACTTTGTTATTGGTGGTAAAAGTTTCGAGCTTAAATTTAATGCTACAACAGCTAAATATTCTGTCGAGAGAGAGGACCTGCCAAGAACAACCGGATGGAAGCATTGGACTAAGCAAGACTCTGCAAGCAGAGTTGCACGATATTTGAACACTCACCAACAAGAAATAGAATATGAAGAGCTTCGCTTAGGGACTTCATACAGGTAAGGCTGTTAAACAGGAATAATAATGAGTAATCACTTACATCAAGCTGGAAGCAAGTTCCTTAAATTGCTCGGACGGCATTCAGATTTGATCATGGATGCTTACTTGTCGGGTTCGGTGAATGAATCTGAAACCGATGCAAAAGTGATTGAGAAACTGAGCAAAGCCAATGTGTTATGGCGACCTGATGTTGAGCAAGAATTAAGACTTACGGGTACAGTACGCGCCATGCTTGAAAATGCGCTCAGTGATGAGCGTAATCGCCAGATTGATGCCAATTCAGGTTCAGCATTAGCGACCATTAAAACCTTAGCGAATCATTATAAAGAAGCGCGTCACAATGTTGATCATGCGGCTGCTGAAGCGTATTTGGCTGATTTAAATGAGCATGTTTATGCCTTTACTGAATCATTGGCGTATTCGACTCGTGTTCTGTGGAGTCGTATCAATAATGAATTCGGTTACGTGGGTACCATTAACGCCAAAATTCGTGAGAACGAACTAGCGCAATCGCAAGTGACAGAGTTACTCAATGGCTTGGAAATGTTCCAGTTCGATGAGTTGACCGAAATTGCAGGTGACATTCGAGAGTTGCGTAAGTTAATGGTCACTACGCTTCAAGAAGCTTTGAGTCAAAGTATTGAAGAGTTAAGCCTTGTTCAAAGTAGATTATTAGAGTTACTTGGGCGTTTTCGTCATATTCAAGGTCGTACTCGTTTGCTTAAAGGCTGGCTGTTGCATCAAGACATGCATCCTGAGTACATGCCAGAAGCACATGCTTCACACAAATCGGTACCGAGCTTATTTAATCATGCCGAAGCCATATTAAAGCCTGCAGCAGCCGATGTGCGTAATTCACTACACGAAACAGAATTGATGCAACTCGTTTCTAAAGTGAAAAGCTTTAGTGAGCGACCTCAGGCGCGGTCAACCCATGAAGATGTCAGTGTTACTTTAGAAGATAATGCAGCTTTTGATGTCGCTGAAAGCCAGCTGAAACTGGATGTGGATCAATACTTCTGTGATGTCATCGACTCTGGTTTACGTCAGTCAGCATTAGAGTATTTGCAGGCTAAACAACTGGAGTGGGAAGAGGAAAGCTGGATTTATCAGGTGATAGGTGGTTATGAAGGGTTACCAGAAGAGCAAAAGCATTTCTTTGAGCTTGAGCCTTTAGGTGAACCACACCCTATTTATAACGGTAACTTCATCATTAAAGACGTTGAGTTGTGGCTGGCATAGAGTCAGCCTTTTTAGCTCTTTATCTCGAAAAAGTCATTTACTCCTCACACTTCAACGACTATATAAGCAGCTATATCGCTTTCTTAAACCAGTAAAAGATCCTTGGTTATTATTTTGTGGTGAATATTAAAGACTGGGTTTAAGGGTTTTACTGGAGGGATGTTGTGAGTTTTTCTGTTTGAATGGTTTTATTATCTAGCTTTCTGTGTGTTACATGAAGTTCTGAACACTTGCCCTACTATTGAATTTATCCTGCTATTCCCTCACTATGTTGGCGATTTGACTACATTCTTCAAGAAAGAAGATACAAAATAATAAAATATTAGGTTTACGATATGATGAAATCACTCTCGACCAAAATTTTTATTGGTCTGTTTATGGGCTTTATTTTGGGAAGTGCGGTGCAATACTTACTTGCCGATATCGCTTTCTTTTCCGATAACTTAGTCAGCTTTTTCTCTGGCATTGGCACCATGTTCGTTAACATGATCATGATGTTGGTTGTGCCTTTGGTGTTCGTCAGTATCGTGTGTGGTGTTTGTGAACTGCCCGATCTTAAAAGTTTTGGGCGTTTAGGCGGTAAAACCTTCGGTTTTTATATTGTTAATACCATCATTGCCATCAGTGCTGCATTAACCGTCGCTTTGATTTTACAGCCGGGTAAAGGCGTTGATATGAGCAGCAGCACAGACGTTGCCATTACCGCGACTGAATTACCTAACCTGATGACCTTGCTGATCAATATTGTTCCTCGTAACCCTGTACAAGCCTTCTATGATGGCAATATGCTACAAATCATCTTTATGGCTCTACTGTTTGGTGGTGTGATGAAGTCGATGGGCTCTCACGTTCAGGGCGTGGTTCATGGCTTCCAATCTGTAAACAAGATCATGATGAAGCTGATCACTGTAGTTATGACGTTAGCGCCATACGGTGTATTTGCATTGATGTTTAAGCTAGGTGCAACGTTAGATTCAGAAGCTTTTGGTAGTGTATTAAGCTACATTGCGATTATTTTGGTGATGCTTAACCTTTGGTTATTTGTGGTTTATCCATTTGCGGTTAAGTTGTTTACTGGTCTTCCTGCATCAGTATTTCGTGAAAAGACGCGTGAGCAAGTATTGTTCTCGCTTTCAACGGCAAGCTCAAATGCAACTATCCCTGTGACCATGCGTACACTGACTGAAAAGTTAGGCGTGAATAAAGCGGTTGCTGGTTTTGGTGTTCCGCTTGGTGCAACCATGAACATGGGCGGTGTATCCATCTATATCACTATCGCTATTTTCTTCGTAGCAAATGCGTTTGGTATGCCATTTACCGCTGAGCAAATTCCTGCGTTGATCTTCAGTATCTTCTTATTGTCAGTTGGTGCTGGCGGTGTGCCTGGTGGTGGTATGGTAATGATTGGTGTACTTATTCACCAAACAGGTCTACCAATTGAAGCCTTCGCTATCGTAGCGGCAATCGACCGTATCATTGATATGTTTGTGACCTCGAGTAACGTTGTGGGGGATACCGCGGTTGTGACTATTGTTGATAAGACAGAAGAGAAACATCAAGTAGAAGGTTAGGGCTCGTCTTTGTACCTAACAAGATTACCTAAAAGGGAAGTATTGTGTTGCTTCCCTTTTTTTAAAGCAATGCTCTTTGTTCTTTTCTAAGTGACACTTGATATATTCGATTTCTTTGAGAATGACTTCTCAATTTAGCTTCTAGCCAAGCAATTGGTTTTACGATATTTCCTCCCCTCCATGGGCAGTGCAATATTACGTGATTTTCACTTAACCCAACAATTAACATCTCGTGATAAAGTACTGGTCTACCAAATACCGTTTTAGAAATTTCCAGTATCATTGGCGCTGACGATAACCCTTTTATTAATGATTCTTTGAGTGAAAGCTTTTCATCTTGAGGAAAACGATAGACACAATTATTAAGGGGGTGAAATTTAAATTTAGGATGAAAATATAAGTCTAAATCTAAACTCGTTAGTCCATAGAATCCAAATCTCGGATTTGAGACAAGCTTTGATGTTGACTGGGATATGGGCTTAGTTTCCAATCTATGTGGTAAATCAAAAAACACTTTGTACATCTCAATACATGCATCGAGACATAAATTGACATGTCCTTGGTGAATATATTCAACATTATGAAATATGGCCACGGTGTCTGATATTTTTGGGGGCGTCATTGTTCCATTGATTTTATAAACCTGCACATGTCCACTTTTCAGTCGCACCGTCGTTTTTTGTGGTTGAACTTGTTCAGCCTTTAAACCCAAACATTCGAAAGGAGCAGTTAAATTGTTCCTAGCACGGAACTGGAAAAGCAAGTTAAAAGGTTTGGGTATTATCATCTACTTTTCAACACTCCAAAATCAAAAAGGTATTGTCTATTAAAGCAAGACATACAGACAATTAATGATCGTTCATCAAGTTTTCAGGTTTCGCCTTATACAGTGGTTCATTAGTGGTATCTGTTAATTTGGAGGCATTAAATGGCTGCTGAAGACCCTCTTGCTTTTGAGAAATATCAAACAATAAGAAGAGCCAGCGATGGCGTTTTGTGTGATACAAACGGTATGAGTCTAGTCGGTTGGCATAATCATGGCGGAGCAAAAACAGAGATTGAATTACAGCGTGCAATGAGCTTTTTAGATATCAATACTGAACACAAATCGTATAAACGTTTTTGCGATATCTTCAGAATGACTGCTGACGGCAGAGCTTTTCATGCTTGTTGTGAGCAAATGGCCGAAGAATATGAAGGTAAGCATTTTGATCGAGTCGTTGGAACTGAGTCAAGAGGGTTTATTTTTGGTTGTGCCCTTGCTTGTAAACTTGGCGCAGGTTTTGTTCCCGTAAGAAAAGCTGGGAAGTTACCAGGGAAAGTATTAGAAGTGGAGTCCCAAGTTCAATATGCTAAAAACCAATTGGAAACATCGAGCGGTTATTTTGAAGTTGGAGATAGGGTCCTTTATTGTGATGATTTGATTGCGACGGGAAATACAGCAAAGGACAGTATTGAGCTCATAAAAAAAGCAGGCGGGAAAGTAACAGAGGCTGTATTTTTAATTTCAATTCCCAGTCTTGGAGGTGAAGAGTTACTGAAAAAAATGGGCGTTAGAGTATATAAACTGTTTGATATGGAAGGCGATATTTCAGTCATTAAGCAATGGTTTATTCATACACACTCATAAAAGGCATATTGAGAAAAACCAATCACGCTATTTATTTGTCCTGCCATGATTAATGTCGGAATCAAAGAGATTATCAAAAAATCAATAATCGACTCAGAAAGGTAAGCGATAGCGTAATTGCCCAATACTGTCGATTTGCTTTTAGGGTCGATAATCTTCAATAGTAAAATTATCCATACCGATAAACTCATGATGATTATGAAATCTTTTTTGTTGTTTTAGTGATCATATTATCAGGGGCTGTCTTCGATGCTTTTGAGCACTTCCTGTTCGGTGTTGTGATCAGCTTACTTAGATGACTAAGCTTCACTGCTCACGCCTTGAACAGAAAAGTGCACAGATAGCACAAAATTCAAGCCTGAAAGATGAATAGACCCTAAGACAATAATGGTGGAATCATCTGAGTGTTTATTTGTTTTTGTTATATAAATTTGGTTAATTGCCTTTTTAGTTATATCAAATAACAAATTGAACCATTTGTTATCGTTATTTTTTCAATTCTGTGCTGATAAGATCACAAACAGAAGAACAAATATTTACTTTTGATTTAACACTTTCTTGTTTGGGGGTGGGAAATAAAAACGATAACAGGAGCGCCGGCTTAATGAAGTTTTCATTATCAAAAATTACCTTTGGTGTAGTTTCAACTTTGGGATTATCACTTTCGTCTTCGATAACCTTGGCAGAAGATGCTGAAGACGTTTCAGCTAATAATGGTGAAGCAGTCGAGCGCATTGCGGTATTGGGTTCTCGTCGAATTGGACGCACCATCAGTGAAAGTAACGTTCCCGTAGACGTATTGTCGGCAGACGTACTTAAAGAAGGTGGTTTTACAGATATGAACCGCCAGCTACAAAATGCCGTACCTAGCTTTAACTATTATCAGCCATCACTTGTTGATGGCACAGAGCACATTAAGCCTGCATCACTTCGTGGATTAGCTCCAGATCAAACTCTGGTTCTACTTAACGGTCGTCGTTTTCATTCCAGTGCCTTATTAAACTTAAATGCTAGTGCTGGGCGAGGCTCAGTTTCTGTTGATCTAAATGCAATTCCTTCAGCTGCCATTGAGCGTATTGAGATTTTACGTGATGGTGCAGCGGCGCAATATGGTTCAGATGCTATTGCGGGTGTGATAAACATCATTACTAAAAAAGATGCAGAAGGCGGTGTTTTCAATCTTACTGCTGGTCAACATATTACGACTTTAGATGGTGTTCCTAAGCTAATAGGCGTACAAACCGATGCTAATGGTAATGTTGTGCCTAATGGCAGTAACCGTGTGGCGGGCATTTATGGTAAAGACATCTCACGTAAAGACGGTGAGACGGTAAGTCTATCTGGTAACGCGGGTTTTGGTTTCCTAGAAACGGGTTATGTAAATCTAACCGCTGAATATAACAATGCCAATGCAACTAAGCGTGGTGGCTTGGATGATGGTGACACTTACACCAAAAATCCAGATGGGACATTTGATAAGCGTGAAATCACGGTAAATCGTGATCGTTTCTCTTTCGGTGCGCCTAAAAGCAAGTCTTATTCTTTACTTGCAAGCTCTGGTTATGAGTTTGATTCTGGTAGTGAGTTATACTCGACGTTTACACTTCAAAATCGTAAATCTGTATCAGGTGCATTTTTCCGTGAAGCCGCTGATGAAGGTTTGTTGATCCAAAAGATCTATCCAGATGGTTTTACGCCACAAGTCCATGCCGATATCGATGACTGGTCATTATTAACGGGCTTTAAAGGAACGCTTGGTGAGTGGGATTACAACACCAGTGTGGTAACGGGTAAGAACAGTGTCGCTTACAACAATACCAACACCGCGAACGCAACCTATTTACTGGATACACCTACTAGCTTTTATGGCGGTAAGTTAATTTCTGGTCAAGATGTCGTCAATGTCGATTTTACTCGTTTTTACGATGTTGCCTTCTTAGACTCTCCGATAGCATTTTCTGTAGGTGCTGAATACCGCAGAGACAGTTACGAGATCCGCTCTGGTGATGTTAAAGCTTATACCAACCGTCCATCATTAGATGCGGATGGCAAGCCGATTTTTGATGATAAAGGTAACCCCGTTTATCCAACCAAGCGTTTGTTTGCGCAAGGCTCTATATTCTTCTCTAAAAACAGTGAAGTTGATAAAAGTCGCAATTCAAAAGCGATTTATGCCGAAGTTGATGCCGATCTAACCGATGATTGGAACTTAGTTTTAGCGGCACGTTACGAAAACTACTCTGATTTTGGTAGCACCACTAACGGTAAAATTGCCACTCGTTATAACCTAACCGATGACTTGGCCATTCGTGGTTCATTCAGTACTGGTTTTAGAGCACCGTCGTTACAGCAACAGTTTTATACCTCAACCAATACCAACATTATTGAAGGTAAAGCCTTTGAGGTGGGTACGGTTGCGGCAACCAGCAAAGCGGCTAGAGCATTAGGTGGAAAGCAACTTGATGCAGAAAAAGCAACCAACTATAGCTTAGGTTTTACTTGGGACCTTCTTGAGAACTTAAACCTAACGTTTGATGCTTACCGCATTGAAATTGACGATAGAATTGTTCTATCAGAAACACTAGGAAACGATGACGCTGAGCGTAAAATCGTTGAAAAAGTATTTGCTGAAAACAAGATCGAAGGTATTAACGCAATCCGATTCTTTATCAATGGTGTGAATAGCACTACCGAAGGGATTGATGTAAACCTTGCTTATCAAACAGAAGTATTAGCGGGTGATCTTAAGCTGTCTACTGGCTTTAACTACAATAAAACCGAAGTGAGTGATGTATTAAATACCGCAGGTCCATCTTCATTGTTCACTTCTGATCAATTGTTTACTCGTCGTGAGCGTGCCCGTTTAGAAAATGCGGCACCCAAGCAAAAAGCCAATGTTACTGCGAACTGGAACAAAGACGCACTGAGCTTAATGCTACGCACTAACTACTATGGTGAAGTTACTCAACCTTCTTCTCAGAGTAAAAATGATGTCACAATTGATAAAGCGTTTATTTGGGATGCCGAAGCGAGCTATAAAATCACTGAGAATCTAGTGACCAGTATTGGTGTTAATAACTTATTTGATAAGTACCCAACTTCTGGCATTGAGCGCGATTTGAAAGCAGGTAAGAAACCAAGTCAATTTGATTACATTCTGCCGTACGCTAACTTTTCACCATACGGCTTCCAAGGTCGGTATGTGTATCTAAGAGCAAGTTTAAGTTTTTAACTTAAAACGATAGACTCTATGTAATACGAAAAGAAACCGGATTCAATGCTGGTTTCTTTTTTTTATTTTTTGTCATTGAATTTTAAAAATTGGAAAATCTTGTGACAGTATCCAAAGGCTTTAAAAAAACGCTAATGCTATTGGCAACCGCTGTGATATTTGCAGCGGGGCAAGTATCTGCCGATCCTAATAATCACACTGCCCACTTAATCAAACCTGAAGCTCAAAGCGCTCCTCCATTACTTGAGTACAGCAGTATTGTTCATCCAGTCATCGCTAGAAATGGCATGGTCGCAAGCCAAGAAGTATTAGCTTCTCAAGTCGGCGTGGATATTCTCAAGCGAGGAGGAAATGCGATTGATGCCGCCGTTGCCGTTGGCTTTGCATTAGCCGTGACCTTACCTAGAGCTGGAAACATTGCTGGTGGTGGTTTCATGCTGGTATACCTTGCCGATAAAGATAAGTTTGTTGCTCTAGATTACAAAGAAATGGCACCCGCGGCAGCGAGCCGTGATATGTATATTTTACCTGATGGCAGTGTCGATAAACATACTGTGCGATATACCCGCAAAGGTTTTGGCGTACCGGGTACAGTTGCCGCATTTGCTAAAGCTTTAAAAGAACACGGCACTATGAGCCTTGCAGAGGTGCTGCAACCTTCGATCGATTTAGCTCGAAATGGTATCAAGGTAACGGACGATTTAGCCTTTTCGTTAGTGTATGCCGCTAAGCGTCTAGGGAAAGATCCCGAAGCAAAGAATATCTTTTTTAGAAAAGACGGCGTACCGTTAAAAGCAGGGGATATGCTTTATCAAAAAGATCTAGCATGGTCACTTGAGCAAATCGCCAAAAAAGGACCTGATGCCTTCTATAAAGGGGAAATCGCTAAACGAATTGCTGATGATATGAAACAAGGCAATGGCTTAGTGACACAAAGCGATATGGCAAATTATGTAGTCGCCGAGCGTGAACCGATTAAAACAAGCTATCGCAATCACGATTTAGTCATTATGCCACCGCCAAGCTCAGGTGGTGTTCATATTGCGCAAATGCTCAATGTATTTGAGAAGTTTGATTTGAAATCAATGGGTCATAATACGGCGGCAACCATTCATCTAATGAGTGAAACCATGCGCCAAGCCTATGCTGATAGAAGTAAACATTTGGGCGATCCTGATTTTAATAATATTCCAATCAAATGGTTAACCAGTGAAAAGTATGCCAAGCAAACGATGGCTCAGATCACTATGGATAAAGCACGTTCTTCTAAAGATGTGAATCCAGGGACGCCACCACTGCCAGAAAGCCCTGATACCACTCATTTCTCGGTAATGGATAAATTTGGCAATGTGGTTTCAAACACCTATTCCCTTAACTATTCATACGGCTCAGGAATTGTGGCGAAAGGCACAGGTATTTTGCTGAATAACGTGATGGATGACTTTTCTGCTAAACCGGGTTCGCCAAATGGTTATGGCTTAGTCGGTGGTGAAGCCAATGCGATCGCACCTAAAAAACGTGCTTTGAGTTCGATGACACCAACTATCGTGATGAAAGACGGTAAACCCTTCTTGGTAACAGGCAGTCCGGGTGGCAGCCGTATCATCACCACTGTGATGCAAGTGGTGCTTAATGTGATCGATCACGATATGAATATCGCAGAAGCGACTCATGCAGTACGAGTACACCATCAATGGCTGCCAGATCAAATCCTTATCGAGCCGGGTTTGAATAAAGACACCATAGAGCTATTGAAAGCGAAAGGGCATAAAGTTGTGACATCTAAAAACTCAATGGGCAGTACTCAATCCATTATGTATAAAGACGGTTACTTTTATGGTTCGGCAGATACAAGACGTCCAGGAGCTGCGGCGATAGGTTTTTGATAGTTAGCATTACATAGGTGATTTTATAAAACAGGGAATGTTATGAATTCAAGGATGAAATTTGTCACACGCTTTAAATACAACAAAGATTAGCGCGTCAAAATGAAGTCTCAAACGGCATTTCATATGAGTATTGAGGGTAACTAAAGCGTACATAATTATTAATTCTGTAGAAGTAATGTAAGAAATATGGTCAAATATTACGAAATTCTAAAGGCTATCTGATTGAGTCTTTAAAGATGTTTTTTAGTTTAAAAAGAATCTTTTGATAAAAGTATGTCATTGAAACAAGAATACAAATCAAACAAGTCAGCTGGTTTTACCTTGGTAGAGCTGGTTACAGTTATTGTATTACTTGGTATTTTAAGTGTTATTGCTGCTCCTAAGTTTATCGACTTTCAACATGATGCCAGAGCCTCTGTGATAAAAAGCATCAAAGGCTCTTTAAAGTCAGTGCATGACATGGTTTACATGAAGTCAACTGCTCAAGGTAATCTTTCTGATCTTATAGGTAAGACCCAAATTGGAAATGGACAAGCAATAGATGTTCATTATGGTCACCCTCGGACTCATTGGTCTGCAACATGGCAAAAAGTATTGGAAATTAATGTTGAACCTCGCGAGCATGGCAGTAAATCCGCTAAATGTAATACCAATAAAGACTTTTGTGTGATTTTTAGTGTGCTGCATGGTACTTCAGGCTATACCGACGATTGGACCATGTATTTTGTCCCCAAAGGTTTTGCTGTTAACGATAGTTGTTATGCTCGATATACACTGGATGTGTTAACTGAGAACAAGCCTCATTTGATTGCTTTCGAAGATGTTACTTCAGGGTGTTAAATTGATTTTTGATGCTTATGCCGATTAAGTGTTTATCTACAGCTTTTTTAATCTAATATATTCGAAATAACTATAAACCTACCTATAACGTCTTTTATTATCCACAAATCTACATTGCTAAACCTGCTGTAATTATTGGGCTTTTTACTTTCTTGTAAAAATTGAACTCCGTACTGTATTAGCTAGAAAGTTAAGTTTTTGCTCTGGTCGGCTTTCAAAAAATAAAAACCTGCTTATGATTATTGTCGTTATGACAATCATGGTTTTCATGCCTGTATTGTCTGTATTTGAAACTCATGTAGGAAAATGCGTTTCACTTATCTAAATGATCTATTTTTTAATACAGTAAAACTACAAATGACCCTAGAACAAATTTTAAAAAATTATCATGGACAGAAATTAAATGAACAGGAAGTAAGTTACTATCAAAAATGGGCGATGGAATATTTTCACAACGATGAACATGTTACTGACCCATATATTTCAATGACCATTGATTTGGATATTACCCAAGTTCGAGAAAACTACGAGCTTCATTATCAGCATGAGCATGGTGCTTCATTTCAAGGCTTTATGATCTGGTGTTTAGCTAGAGCGTTAAGATCTCAGTGGACGTTCTCAAGTCGTAATATTAACGGAGAATGGTATAGATTCGATAATTTGCCGATTTTTACTCCGATTGCCGTTGGTGGTGATCTTAGGTTTAAAGACGTAATACTGGAAGACACAAGTTCGATGACTTGGAAAGAGTTTGCCAGTTACTATCGCGCATCAATTGATGATACTTATCAACAGTTAGAGGTTTTACCTCAAGATGTGTGGGCTTTATGCCCGTTTATTGGAAATCTACCAAACCTAGATTTCTCTGCATTAAATGTACATAGAAACAGAATCAAAACGGGTCGGCCTATGTTCTACTTTGGAAAAAGAAGAAATAACAACGACGTACTTTCGGTACCACTCAGTATCTGTTTTGATCACGCAAACAGTGATCCTTATGTACTTGATAAATTGATCAATACGTTGAACTCATACTTAACTGCAGTTCCAGAACACAAATTGAATTAGTTTGTTTCGGTTAGGGTCAGAACATTTCTGACCCTTTGTGATTTTAAGTGAGCTCCATTCCAGCTTCGCCTTTCCAGTACCCATTACATGGATTTAATGGTTTTTCTATCGCTTCACCTTTTATTAAACGCTCAGCAATATCAATACTACGCATACTTGATGGAGATATTCTGAAGTGGGTGACACCCATGGCTTTCATTTCTTCAATATCATCACTTAAGTCGGTACAAGCCGCTGCTTGAGTTTGAATACCGTTTAAACGCAGCAATGGTTGATCTTCTTGGGTCTGAGTCAATAACCCTTTTGGGTATTCGATACAAACGGTTTCGCAGTTGTCCTTGGCAATGCCTTTATGACGAGCGGTGAAACAACGTGCAGAGTGAGCAAGCGGCGTATGACCGTGACCAAACACCTCTATTTCGAAGGGGAGTGAACCGCCATTACTGGCAATGACTTTATTTAGCCAATCTTTGGATAGCTCAATAGGTACAACAAAACGCTTCATACCCCATTGGTGCATTTTCATTAAGCTGGCTAAGTTATAATTATTAATACTGGTGCCACAGGTAAAGGGGATATTCGCTTCTTTCGCAACATGCACGCCAGCTAAGTCATTGGCTTCGATTTCAAAACCACAGCTTTCGATTTGACGTTTAAGTTCAGTGAACTCTGAAGGCGTTTCCAATAGAGCTAAAGTAGAAATAATGACTTCTTTACCAGCTTGTTTAAGCATGGTGGCAAGCTCTAAATAATCTTTAAACTTCAACTGTCGGCGACGAGTACAAACCGCTTCACCCAAATAAACGACCGGTATCGAGCTTTCTGCCACTTTTTGGTAAAACTCAAATACCTTTTCTTTTGGCCAAAAGTATAGAAGAGGGCCTAAACTGATTTTCATTTGCTTTTTCTCCGAAACCTAGAAGAAGTAGTTAGAAGCTTTCTTAGGCGTAGGAAAAATTGTTGCTCGCAAGGCTTGAATTGCAACAGGTAATGGTTCTTACCTGTAAGATTCGTAACGCCGCTAGCGACAATTTTAACAAGTATAAGAATGCTTAGAATTTCAGTTCTTTTAGGTAAAATATTTTTAAACTACTTTAATCGTCTAACTGCTTTTCTAGGTTCCATTATTGCCAACTGCGCTCATAAGCACCTAATGTGGTGGTTTGCCCTTCAGATACTTTGGATAAAGCAGCATTCCACTCATTACGGCATTGGTATGATTCTGGTGATGCCATATAAGTATCAATTGCATTACGCCAAACACGGGTGACTTGCTCTACATATGCGGGACTACGCTGACGCCCTTCAATTTTCAATGACGCAATGCCTGCTTTTCCTAAATCGGGTAATAAACTTAATGTGTTTAAGCTGGTGGGAGATTCCAGCATAAACTCTGGATCTTTTTCTTCTTCAGTTTGATAGCGTCCTTTACAAACGACGGGGTAACCCATTTGTTCATCTTTAGAAGAGCTATCGATCAAAACGTTGTTTAGTAAGGTCGATTGTTTATCGCCTTTTTCTTCCCATCGGACATGTTGAGCAGGCGAACAACTGCCACCCGTATTAGGTGATTGTCCCGTGACATAAGAAGATAAATGGCAACGCCCTTCAGCCATAATACATAAACTACCAAAGGCAAAGACTTCTAAATCAACAGGACTGATTTTGGCAAGATCACGTACTTGCTTCATAGAAAGTACTCGAGGAAGTACGGCGCGTTCAATATTAAATTCTTCTTTATATAACGTCAGTGCTCCTAGATTAGTGGCACTGGCTTGAACAGAAAGGTGAAGTGGTAGTTGTGGGTGCTTGCTATGGGCGTAATCTAACAGGGATAGATCGGCAACGATTAGCGCATCAGCACCTAAGTCTGCCGCCATATCAACAGCCTGATACCAGCGGTGCTCTTCAGTGGGCTTTGGAAAGGTATTGATAGTAAGGAAGATCTGCTTACCCATTTGTTTAGCGATTGATATCGCTTGCTGTAATTTTTTGGGGCTGAAATTAAGCCCAGCAAAAGAGCGGGCATTGGTATCATCTTTCAATCCAAGGTAGACAGCATCGGCGCCAGCATTAAATGCTGTTTTGAGCGCAGCCAAGTTACCTGCTGGACAAAGCAATTCCATAGTAAATCTCTCAAGTATTTTAAAATCCCAGCAGTTTAAAGGGAATTGATCCTGTAAGACTTGATATAGGACAGGTTTCTAGGGATAAAACCAAGCTAAACTTGCTTTCAATACAGCTATTGAATTACAGGTAAAGTATGCTTTCAAAGTTACCATCTTCCGTCGCACAACAACTTCTTGTTCGAATTCCGCAAGTTGGGAAACAGGTGCATTCCTTCATCCCATTTAGCATCAAGCAAAAGATGATCAAAGAAGTGTTAACTCATTTATTGAAAGAACAAATGGAAGACGAAGAATTAGAATTTCTTGAAGGTAAGTGGGTTGCGATCAAAGTCACTGACTTCAATTTCAACTTTGATGTGAGTTTCGATGGAAAATGGTTGATCAGACAGCCTCAACAAGCGGATGTGACGTTTTGCG